>JAGQOC010000034.1 GCA_020427745.1 Phycisphaerales bacterium
ACAGCGCGATGGACCGCGAGCACGGGGCCGAAGAAGCGTGCGCGTTTGTCCGGGCCCTTGATTTCCCGGGCTCCGGGCGTGCGTTCGATGCCGCCTTCGACAAGGAAGACCAGCGATGAACAACCAGCTCACCTACGCGATGATCGGCGGCGGATCGGGGGCATTCATCGGCGAGGTCCACCGTCGAGCGATCGCGCTTGATGGTTCGGCCAGCCTTGTTGCCGGCGCGTTATCGTCCACGCCCGAGCGTTCGATGGAGAGTGCAAAGCAGCTCGGGCTTCCGAAGGATCGATCCTACCGCTCATACGAAGAACTACTCAGCAAGGAATCCGTGCGCACAGATCGTGTAGATTTCGTCGTGATCGTGACGCCGAACGATTCGCACTACCCGATCGCCAAAGCCGCCCTCGAAGCGGGGTTCCATGTCGTGCTCGACAAGCCCTCAACGCACACAAGTGGGCAGTCGCGTGAGCTCGCGGCGATTGCAGAAGCAAACGACCTGCTCTGCTGCGTGACATACAACTACACAGGATATCCCATGATCCGCCAGGCGCGGGCGATGATTGCCGACGGCCAACTCGGTGACATCCGCAAGGTCTTCGTCGAGTACCACCAGGGATGGCTCGCGTCCGATCTGGAGAACTCCGGACAGAAGCAGGCCGCGTGGCGGGTGGATCCGGAGCGTGCGGGGCTGGGCGGGGCGTTGGGCGACATCGGCACGCACGCCGAGAACCTCGCGGCGTTCGTGACCGGGCTCGAGCTCGAGTCCGTGTGCGCACAGCTCAACTCGTTCGTCCCCGGTCGCCAACTCGATGACGACGCGAGCGTGCTGATGAACTACGCCGGGGGAGCGAAGGGGGTACTCACCGCGTCACAGATCTGCATCGGGCGCGGCAACGGGCTCTCGATCCGCGTCTATGGCGAGAAGGGCGGGCTTGAGTGGGCGCAGGAAAACCCGGATGAACTCACGGTCACATTGCTCGATGGGAACCCGACGATCTACTCACGCGGCGGTCCGGGGCTGCACGACTACGCGGTGATCTCGTCGCGCATCCCGCAGGGTCATCCCGAGGGGTACCTCGAAGCGTTCGCGAATCTGTACCGCGGTGTCGCCGACTCGATCACGAAAAAACGCGCCGGCGAAAGGCCGACGCGTCTGGGTGAGTTGCTTCCGACGATCCGTGACGGCGAGTGCGGTGTCCGTTTCGTCGAGGCGTGTGTCGAGAGTGCGCACAAGGGGTGCGTTGTCGCACTCTGATTAGTCCAGGCGCAGCACCCGCAGATCGCGGTATTCGATCACGCTGCCCGGGTTGTGTCCCTGCACGGCGAATGAGCCGGATTCAAACTTGTCGAGGTGTGCGTCGACGAAGGGGACACCATTGATCCAGGTCTGGATGTGGTTCCCGACCGCGCGGACGCGGTAGTCGAACCAGTGCTCGTCCTTGGTGATGGGGCCGGCGATCCCGGGTCCTCGCTCGGGCCATGCCATGTTGTAGACGCAGCCGGTGTAGTTCTTGTCGTCGCTCTGGTCGACCTGCGCTTCATACCCGATGGGCCAGGGGTTGTTGGGATCCGGGTTGGGCTTGGTGCGGAAGTAGAGCCCCGAGTTCCCGTCGTCGCTGACCCGAACGAGCGAGCGGATCTCGAAATCGGTGTACTTTTCCTTGGTGAAGAGGTGCCCGGGCCCGTCACGCCCGATGAGTGTGCCGCCCTCGTTTGCCCAGGTCGCGTTGTCCTCCGCGAACCAGTCGCTCAGATCCTTGTCGATGATGTTCACCATGCCGGCCGGCTCGGGGTCGGGGGAGAGGTCCCGGATCTTGATATTTTTAAAACGGAACGGGTGCCCGTGGTCCTGCAGCGCGATGTACCCGGTCGTCGCGCGGGAGTTGAGCGGGAGCGGGTTCTCCGGGGACCGGTAGTACCCACGGCTGTCGAGCTGCTCATGATCGATGATGTGCTTGCCGTTGAGGTGGACATCCACGACATCGCCGATGACCGTGATGCGGTAGGTATTCCATTCTCCCGCGGGATGGACGGCCATCTCCTTGGCGGTGATCGCGGTGTAGACCGAGCCGCAGGTGTGGTCCTCGGGTTCCTGTCCGTGGGTATCGAGGATCTGGACCTCGAACCCGGTGAACGCGGGGTCGCCGTTGGATGAACCACGGAGCCCGACGCCGGAGTTGCCTCCCTCGGGCATCCAGAAATCGAGCATGAGCTCGAAATCGCGGTACATTTTGTCGGTGCGGATCCACCAGCCCTGACCGGGCTTGACGGTGACAAGCTCGCCGTTTTCTACGCCCCACGCGGAGAGGTCCCCCTCGCAGGTCCACCCGCTGAGGTCCTCGCCGTTGAACAGATCAACCCATTCGGTGGGGGTGGCTTGTGTTTCGTTCGTTTGGTTGGTTTCGGTCATGGCGCCCGCGAGCAGGGTGGTGCTGGTGAGTGCGATCGCGGCGGTCTGGAATATGCTCACTGGTCGGTCCTCTCGTGTTCACAGAAATTCACACACCCGCGCGGGATTGTGCTGAGCGCACGGATGCGAAGCTGCCGATAGCATACCGAGATCGTGGCGGGATCGGATCCCCGCCGCAAGAATTTGGGCACAATCACTTGCCCACCCGCAAAGACCCTGGTACAGTCCCGCCGCAATGAACCACCTGCAGTCTAAAAAAGCCGCGAAATCGAAAGACGCTCAAGCGTCCGGGATGCCGTCGTGGCTGATGACTGTGTGATTCACTGAGCACAGGAAACAATCAGAACACTTCGAGCCCCGGACGCGTGTCCGGGGCTTTTTTTCGTGTATCCAACCCGGTGCGAAGGCACCACCATGAAAGGAAACCGTTATGTCCGCAAACACCACCGCCGCAGTCCAGACCACCTGCCCCGAGTGCGAGGGCGCGATCGTACCCCAGCGCAGCCCGCTCAACGGGGAGATCCTCCAGTGCGACCAGTGCGGCGTCGAGTTGGAAGTCACCTGCACGGATCCGTTGTGTGTCGAACTCGCGCCGGAGGTTGAGGAAGACTGGGGCGAGTAAGCGACGGGACATCCACAACGAGTTCACCAGAGGACCACACCATGCGAATCGCGATGCTTCATTCCAGGATCCGTGCCGAGGAGCGACTGCTGCTCGACTGCTTCGATGAGATCGGGGTCGAGATCACCTCGATCGATCTCCGCGGCGAGGTCTTCGACCCTTCCGATCCCGGGAAATGGGTGCAGTTCGACGCCGTGCTCGATCGCTCGATGAGCCTCACCCACTCGCGGGCGGCGGTGATGATCCTCGAGGGGCTCGGCGTCCGCTGCATCAACCCGGGGTCCGCGACGGAGATCTGTTCGGACAAGCTCGCGACCACCATCGCGTTGGTCCGGGCGGGGCTGCCGACGCCGGGCGTGCGTGTCGGGCTGACGGCGGAGACCGGGCTCGAAGCCGTCGAGCAGATCGGGTATCCGTGTGTGCTCAAGCCGACCGTTGGGTCGTGGGGACGATTGATGGCGCGGGTCAACGATCGCGACGCGGCGGAAGCCGTGCTCGAGCACCGAGAGACGCTCGGTTCCGTCGCGCAGCGTGTGATGTATGCCCAGGAATACATCGCCAAGCCCGACCGGGATATCCGTGTCTTTGTAGTGGGGCACGAGCCGATCGCGGCGATCGTCCGCTCGAGCGAGCACTGGGTCACCAACACGGCGCGGGGGGCTCAGGCCGCTGGTCTTCCGCTCAATGAGGAACTCCGTGAGCTTGCTGCTCGATCCTCCCACGCGGTGGGGGCGGATCTGTGCGCGATCGATCTGCTCGAGTGCCCTCGCCGCGGGCTGCTTGTCAACGAGATCAATCACTCGATGGAGTTCAGAAACTCGATCGAGACGACCGGCGTGAACATCCCGATGCACATCGCGAGGCACGCGATCCGCATCGCGGAATCTGCGTGTGCATCGAGCGAATCGGGGGCCGCGGTATGACGTTCCGTGCGAGTATTGTCGGCGCGACCGGGTTCACGGGGGGCGAGCTTCTGCGGCTTCTGCACACGCATCCGGATGCCGAGGTGGCGCAGATTACCTCGAGATCACAGGCGGGGAAGCCCGCGCACCGGGCGCACCCGAATCTGCGGGGGTGCGGGCTGCCGCCGTTTGTTGATCCGGATTCGCTCGAAGCGTGCGATGTGCTGTTCCTCTGCATGCCGCACGGCGAGGCGGCGGGGAAGATCGATCGATACAGAAGCCTAGCGAAGACGGTGATTGATCTGTCCGCGGACTTCCGTCTGCGTGAGCCGGAGGATTACGCGCAGTGGTACGAGCAGGAGCATCCGAGCCCGCACGCGCTGGCGGAAGCCGCGTACGGCTTGCCGGAGGTCGCGCGGGAATCGATCCGGGGAGCATCGCTGATCTCGGGGGTCGGCTGCAACGCGACGGCGATGACACTCGCGCTGCTGCCGCTGGCGCGGGCGGGGTTGGTCGCGCGGGCGATCGCGGATGTCAAGGTCGGCTCCTCGGAAGCGGGGGTCAGCGCGAACCCGGGGTCGAATCACGCGGTGCGTGGGAGAACCGTGCGGACCTATTCCCCGAGCGGGCATCGCCATCTCGCGGAGGTCTTTCAATCGCTCGGGGAACTTGATCTCGATGCGACGATCAGCGCTGTCGATATGGTGCGTGGCGTCCTGTGCACGATGCACATCACACCGACCGAGCGTCTCGATCATCGGGCTCTGTGGAAGATCTATCAGGACGCGCTCAGGGACGAGCCGTTCGTGCGGATCGTCGCGGAACGCAACGGCCCGAACCGTCTGCCCGATCCGCGTGTGGTTGTCGGGTCCAACTTCGCGGATGTCGGCTTCACGATCGACGAACGCTCCGGACGCATCATCGCGCTGTGCGCGATCGACAACCTCGTCAAGGGCTCCGCGGGGTCCGCGATCCAGAGCATGAACATCGCCCTCGGGCTCGAAGAAACAACAGGGCTCGGGTTCCCCGGGCTGCACCCCGCTTAAGGAAAGAGAGAACACCATGAGCACCATCATCATCAAGATCGGCGGCGGACGCGGAATCGATCCACGAGACAACGCGCAAGAGATCGCCCGGCTTATCAGCGATGGTCACCGCGTTGTCATCGTTCACGGCGGATCGCACGAGACCAATGAACTCGCAGAAGTGCTCGGGCATCCGGCGCAGACGATCGTCAGCCCGAGCGGGCACGAGTCGAGAAGGACCGATCGCAGGACCATGGCGATCTTCATGATGTCGTACTGCGGCAAGGTCAATAAGACGCTCGTCGAGTCGCTGCGGTCGCTGGATGTCAACGCGGTGGGATTGAGCGGCCTCGATGCGGGCATCTGGATCGGGACGCGCAAGGGGGCGATCCGGTCGATCGAAGAGGGGCGCACGGTCATCATCCGCGACGATCTCTCGGGGCGTGTTGATTCCGTTGATGCGGACTTCCTGAACACACTGCTGGATGCAGGGCGAGTCCCCGTGCTCACGCCTCCTGCCGGGACCGCCGACGGGATCGCGATCAATGTCGACGCGGACCGCGCCGCCGCCGCGACGGCTGCCGTGATGAACGCCGACGAGCTCCTGCTTCTCTCCAATGTTCGAGGCGTGCTGCGCGATCCATCGGATCCGGGTTCGCTGCTGACCGAGGTCAGCATGCAGGACTTTACGATCGCGGAAGAGTCCGCTCAGGGCCGTATGAAGAACAAGGTGCTCGCTGCTCGCGAGGCGTTGGAAGCCGGCGTTTCTCGTGTGGTGATCGGATCCGCGAGCGGTCCGGATGCGATCGCGAATGCGCGGTCCGGATCCGGGAGCGTGTTCACGAACGGGGTGTACGCATGACGCTCGACGACACGGAACAGTTGCTGTTTGATCTTGTTTCTACGCCGAGCATTTCGGGGGATGAACGCTCCGCGTGCGCTGTGTTTCTACGCCATGCTAAAACGCTCGGGTTCGAAACCGAAACGGATGAGGTGCACAACGCGATCGCGCATCGCGGCGCGACGGGGTCCGAAGCCGAGGTTCATCTTGTGCTTCTCGGGCACATCGACACAGTCCCCGGCGAGATCCCCGTTCGCATCGAGGACGGTGTGCTCCACGGACGCGGAAGCGTCGACGCCAAGGGCCCGCTCTGCGCGATGCTCGCCGCGGCTTCGCGGGCAGAACTCCCGCACGGCGTGCGTGTTACGGTTGCGGGCGCGGTGGGGGAGGAAGCCGATTCGCCGGGCGCTCGCGTGTTGCGTGATCGCTACACGCCGGATGCATGCATCATCGCAGAGCCGAGCGGCTGGGACGGCGTAACGCTTGGATACAAAGGTATTCTCGTCATCCGTGCGCAGAGCGATCGCGATCTCTCGCACACTGCGGGCCCGGAGTGCTCCGCCACGGACAATGCCGTACGCTGGTGGAATGGCGTTCAAAGCTTCTGCGAACGCTACAACATCACCCGCGATCGTGTGTTCGACACCATTCAATACACGATCCGGGATCTTCATACAGGCAACGACGGTCTGCGCGAGCGGGCGACGATGAAGATCGCGCTGCGGCTTCCTGTCGATGTTGATCCGGAGGGACTGTTCCAACAACTCGGTGTGTTTCTCCCGGACGGGGTCTCGATCAAGATGCTCGCCGGCGAATCCGCGTATTTGACCATGCGCAACGATCCGGTTGTCCGAGCGATCTCGGGGGGTGTTCGTGCGGCCGGTGGAAGCCCGCGTCCGAAGCTCAAGACCGGGACGGCGGATCTGAATGTGGTTGCGCCCGTATGGGGCTGCCCGATCGCCGCCTACGGGCCCGGCGACAGCTTGCTGGACCATACACCACAGGAACGATTGGAGCTCGAAGAATACCGGCGATCCATCCGGGTGCTGACGCACGCGATCGAATCACTGTGCTCCGAACTGCTGGAAAACAAACGCTCGTCCCTCCTCGCTCGGGGTTGAGCACTCCCGCGGGTCTAGACTCGGTGACGCCGCGCCGGCGTGGGAACGGGCATGACCACGATCGATCCAACCAAGAAACGATTGACGCGGATCACCTGCGCCGAACATGTGACGCCTTTTCTGAAGCGTGAGGTCGAATCGCTCGGATACGAGATCCAGGAGGAGGATCATGTCGCCGTACATATCGGCGCGACGCTGGAGGATTGTCTGCGTCTGAATCTGCATCTCCGCACGGCGCACCACACTTTCTGGCTGCTCACGCGCTTCCGTTGTCCGTCGCTCGAGGCGCTCAAAAAGCACGCCGCGGCGTTCCCGTGGGAGGACCTGATCGAGAACGATTCGTATTTCACGATCACTTCCAACATCGAGCACCACAGTGTCGAGAACACGATCTACCCGAGTCTGCTGCTCAAGGACGCGATCGTCGATCGCATCAAGGAGCGGACCGGTGCGCGTCCGGACTCCGGGCCCGACCGCTCGTGCGTCGTGATTCAGCTCGTGTGGAAGGGTGAGCGGGCGTGGATCTACCTCAACACCAACGGCGTGCGTCTCTCGGACCGCGGGTACCGCAAGATCCCGCACCATGCGCCGATGCGTGAAACACTTGCCGCGGCGGTCGTGATGGCGTCGGGCTATGACGGGACAACCCCCTTTGTGAACCCGATGTGCGGCTCCGGGACACTCGCGATCGAGGCGGCGCTGATCGCCGCGGGGCGTGCGCCGGGGCTGCTGCGGAGCGACGCGAGCTGTTTGCACACAAGACTCGACCTCGATGAGCAGTACATCGCTCAACGCAAGGAAGCGCGGAAATCAAAGCCCGTGCTTGCGGATCCGATGCCGATCATCGCGACGGATCACGATCCACGCGCCGTCGAGGCGTGCTTCAAGAACGCGCAGACAGCCGGGGTGGAGCACCTGATCGAGTTCGCTGTCTGCGACTACGCCGACACACGGATCCCCGAGCCCGTTGATACCGCGGGCAATCGCGCCGGAGGGCATGTGGTGTTCAATCCCGAATACGGACTGCGGCTGGGCGAGACCAACGAGCTGCGCCCGGTCTACGCGGGGATCGGTGATTTCCTAAAGAACCGGTGCGGCGGGTACATGGGGCATGTCTTCACGGGAAGCCGAGAACTCGCCAACGAGATCCGGCTTCGGACCTCCTCGCGTCAGATCTTCTACAACGCGCAGATCGAGTGCCGACTGCTGAGTTATGAGCTGTATCAGGGCTCTCGCAAGGCATCGAAGCGGGATCGATAGCCGGGGTCTACTTGCCGGCCATCACCGCACGCCCGTCGTCATCGACCTCGACGAGCCCGAGCGATTGCAGAGCGATCAACGCCGCGCTCTGCTCCGCTTCCTTCTTGGATTGTCCCCACGATGCGTCAAACTTCTGCCCGCTGATCTCGACCGCGATCCGGAACGCCTTGGCGTGGTCCGGGCCCTTCTCATCGAGGATCCGGTAGATCGGCGCGACACCCATCGCCTGCTGCGCGTGCTGTTGGAGCACGCTCTTGAAGTTCTGCTGATGCCCGGATCGCTCGGCTTCGTCGATATACGGATCGATCAGCGGCTCAAGAAACTTGCGCACGGCGTCCATGCCCCCATCGAGATAGAGCGCCGCGATCGAGGATTCCAGGACCGCTGCCGCGAGGGAGGGCGGGAGCTTCTTGTGTGTCCGCATCCCCTTGCCGACGACGATGAGATCGTCAAGCCCGATCTGCTTGGCGAGCTTCGCGCAGGTGCTCCGCGAGACCGCGAGAGACTTGATCTTGGTCATCTCACCCTCGAGCGATCCGGGAAAACGCTGGAAGATGCGTTCACAGACGATCATGCCGAGGATCGCGTCGCCGAGAAACTCGAGGCGTTCATTCGACTGCAGCCGAGACTCCGCAACCGATGCATGACGCATCGATCGGCGCAGGAGCTCGGGGTTCGCGAAGGTGTGCCCGAGGATCTCTTGGGCGCGAGGCAGATCGTACTCGTCCATCGTCCGCTCCGGAATCACAGACCAAGCACACCAATCACGCACCGGCGGGCAGGGCTGTTCGGCCCGGGGCGGGGTGGGCTTCGACGATCGCTCGCTCAGTGTTTGCATACAAACACCGAACGAGGGGCCGCGGAATCCCGGATCCGATCCGGGCACATGGGATATGCTCATAGTATCGCGTCACAAGGGTCTGGTGTCCAATGAATTCCGCTTCCCACGATGGACGGGGTGGACGGCTTGGGATCTTGGGGATACACTCTCGACCCCTCATCGATGACGATGGGCGCTTTGAGAGGATGATCCCATGGCTATGCATTACCCCCGCCGCAAGAGCAACACCAAACGCCGTCGTTCGTTCGGTTTCCGTGCACGCATGAAGACCAAGAGCGGGCGTGCGCTGCTCAACCGCCGGCGCCGGATCGGTCGCAAGACCAGCACGATCTGAGCAAGGCTTCGGCTTCACAACGGATATAAATGGATGCCCGGCGGCGAGCCGGGTTTTTTCATATGGGCACCGCGGGCGGGTCAGACCGAGAAAAATGCCCGATCTGGGTCGTCAATCCTGAACTTTGCTGGTTTTCGGACCGATCCGCCTCATCTTGAGGATGGAGTGAATCCCCCGTTCCTCGTGGGCGGGCAGGTATCGGTCCGGGAGTACCGATGCCGCAGTAACAGTTTCTGGAGAGCACCATGAATCACACCATTCCCGCCCTCGCCGTTTCCGCTTGCGCGACCACCCTCGCATTCGGCGCGGCGGTCAATCATCCCGAAGCGGCTCAATCGCTCAACGCCAATGATCTCCGCACCGGGGGCCCGACGCTGTACACCTGTATCGAGCTCCAGGGGCTCGAGAGCTGGGACGGCTCTGGTGACCTGAGCAATATCGTTATCGAGCAGTTCCTCGGCATCGGCACCGAGATCGTCGGCGCCCGCTGGGAGGATGTGCAGCTCTCGACCACCGGCAACAGCTTCCTCAACGAAGCAAGCATCGGGCTCAACAACCAGGTCGCGCTCCGTGTCGCTGCCGCGGACAACTTCTCGGGTACCGGCACATACACCTCGCCCGGGGTTTTCGATTTCATCGCCAACGAGATCAGCTATACCCTCGACGACGGGATGCTCTCGCTAGAGTTCTTCGAAACCCAGGACGACGCCTCGGACACGATCGATGCACGCTACGGCGGGGGCAAGCTCTACATCTACTACATCCCGGTCCCAGCCCCGGGCTCGGTCGCGCTCCTCGGTCTCGCGGGTGTCGCCGTCACCCGTCGTGGTCGTAGCTGAGCCGATCCGTCGGCATCTTGTTCCAATCCTCGACCGTGAGCGCGTAACGCTCATGGTCTTTCCATGCGCCCCGGATCTGGAGATAGTTCTTCGAATATCCCTCCAGCGTGAACCCGCACCGGAGCAGGACCTTCTTTGACGGCTCGTTGCTCGGCATCACATTGGCGCACACGCGGTGCAGCCCGAGCGAACTGAAACTGTGGCGGATCGCGAGCTCCAGCCCCTCGCGCATGTGGCCCTTCCCGGTAAACGCCTTGCCGAGCCAGTATCCGAAGCGCCCGTTCTGGAACGGGCCCCGCTCGATCGCGCCCAGTGTGATCCGACCAGCGATCGCGCCGGTGTCGAGTGTGCAGATCAGCCAGCGGTGCTGAGCCGCGGTCTTGCGGGTCTTGTATTCCAGCTCGAACGCGGCGTCGGAGAAAGTATCCAGACCGCTCGGGGGGATCGGTTCCCACTTATCTAAGTGATCGCGGGAGTTCCGACGGAGCGCAACAAACTCATCCCGATCGCCGGGGACCGGATAGCGAAGAAAGACCCGCTCGCCCGTCTCGATCGCGTATCGCAGATGCCGGGCGCTCATTCGGCATATTCCGCGTACGGGTCTTCGCCGGTGGAAGAATCATCGGCGTTGTTGAGATTGTTCTGCCATTGCACCATGCCACCGACGATGCCAAGGAGGAGGATGACCGCACCCGCGCGTGTTATGAACGAGCCGAGCCCGTCCCTGCCCGGAACAGACGCGACGAGCGGGAGCAAGCCGAGCAGGGCGATCGCGGGAACGGCGTTAGGTTCGTTCTGGATACCCGAGCCGACCATCAACGCGATCAGGATGCCGACAAGCACACTGACCCCGCCGCGCGATACGCGAACGCGGGTGAAGACCAGCCCGACGATCGACACATTCACGAGCACGGCGATGACCCCGATGAGCATCATCGAGCCGACCGCCCATCTGGTCGCGAAGAGGATCGGCATCAGCCCCGCGAACGCGAGGATAAAAGCAAAGCCCGCGTTCCATGCCCTCGTGTTCTCCAGTGCATGGTCCGCGTGGTGCGCGACCGCGCCACCCCCGATGCCGGCGAGGGCCATCCACGCGAGGAGTTCCTGGTTGGTGAGGATCTCGGACTCGACATAAGGTGCCGCGAGCATCCAGACCGCCGCCGCGTACGCCAGCGCCCGCGCCGCAAGAACCATCACCGTCGGCCAGCGGACAAGCCCCTCGAAGAACCCGACGAACCCGAGCAACAGGAACACATGCAGATAACGCTCCGTGGCGCTCTTGGGCCAGAGCTGCATCCCCGAGTTAATGACAAGATCACACGCGATCGCACCGAGCGCGAGCAGCACCGGCAGCAGCCATCGCGGGCCGTCGGAGACGACCGCGTCGGCGGATTCGAGCTCTTTCATGTTCGAGCGGTGGGCGTGCCACATCCAGAACAGGAAGAGCGTAACAAGAGCGACGGCGCCCGGGAGGACGCCGCCGAGGAGTGTGAGCCAGAGTCGGAGTTGAGGGTCCATTGAGCCTCTATCGGCGAGATGTGCCTTATTTGGCGACCGCTTCGATCGCGATCGTGAGCTGGACGATGTTGCCCAGCGCGCCGTCCTCACCGCCGTCGGCGGCAAGGTACTTATTGATCTCGAAATCGCCCCGCTTGATCGAGAACTTCGCTTCGAAGCCCAGCTTGTTGGCACCCTGGACATCCGCCTGCTTGAGATCGGTGACCCGCGCGGTGACTTCCTTGGTCACGCCGTGGAGTGTGAAATCGCCCGTAACGCTGAGCGAGCCGTCGCTGTTCTCGACAGCCCTGGACGATTTGAAGGTCGCGGTGGGGAACTGGCGTGCGTTGAAGAAGTCCGCGTCGCGGAGATGCCCGTCGCGTGTGTTGTTGTCCGTGTCGATCGAGCGGATCAGGACCTTGAACTCCATCGCGGAGTTCGCAAGGTTGTCTTTGTCGAGGCTGATATTCCCGCTGAAGTCGTTGAAACGGCCATAGAACGGCGCGATCTGGCTGTGCATGATGCGGAAGTTGACCGATGAGTGCGTGCCATCGACCTCGTAGTCGGTGAACGCGCTGTTGGTCTGGGTTTCGGCCGCGGCGGTCAGCGACGCAGACGAATCCGCCCCGCCCCAGGCGCCGAGCCCGATGACGGAACCGGCGAGGGCGAGCGAAACAACAGAACCGGCGGCGAGTGCTTTGAGGGTGTTCATGATGGTGGATCCTGCTTGGTGTTCAGAGGAAGAACCCGGACATCGGCCGCGGGTGTTTGGTACCGGATCAACGCCGGCTGGACAGATTGTATTCCCAACCGGGCGGTCGGGATCCATCGCGTGTCTCTTGTGTGTTGTTTCAGTCAAGCACGAAAGGCAGCACGAATAGCTCGATGAGTAGCCCGACCGAAAAGAACATCCCGAGCCATGTTCGGCGGCGCACCGCGTGGTTTTTTCGCAGGTACGGGCGATCAAGCCCGTATCCAAAGACGAATATTCCGGTGAAGGATGTCCCCAATCCACAGAGCCAGATCAGGGGGGTGAGTGTGCCGAGCACATTGAATCCCGTCATCCAGCGGATCGGACCGATCGAGAGTGCTCCGATCGCAATCGCTCCATTGATCCAGAGCATGGTGCGTGCCAACCACTCACCGCGTTTGAGGCTGTGCTCGGGAACCAGCCCTGTCTTGCCACACTCGGGACAGATCGTTGACGGGTCCTCAACACTCCGCTCATACCGACAATAGATACAGATGAGCTTGCGATCGTGCGAGTTAAATGGGCGGGTATTGACGCTCATTCCCACTCGATCGTCGCCGNNCGGCGGCTTGCTCGAGATGTCGTAGACCACCCGGTTCACGCCGCGGACCTCGTTGATGATGCGTGTCGAGATCCGCGCGAGCACATCGAACGGGATCCGTGCCCAGTCGGCGGTCATGAAGTCCTGCGTCTCCACCGCACGCAGCGCCACGACGCGCTCGTAGGTCCGCCCGTCGCCCATCACGCCGACGCTCTGGACCGGGAGCAGCACCGCGAACACCTGGCTCGTCTTCCGGTACAGACCCGACGCGACGATCTCCTCAAGCAGGATCTCGTCGGCGTTGCGCACGATCTCGAGCTTTTCTTCCGTGATATCCCCGAGCACCCGCACCGCGAGTCCGGGCCCGGGGAAAGGGTGGCGCCAGACGATCTGGTCCGGCACGCCGAGGACGGTCCCGAGCGCACGGACTTCGTCCTTGAACAGCTCGCGGACGGGCTCGACGAGCTCGAACCCGAGCTCTTCGGGCAGCCCGCCGACATTGTGGTGGAGCTTGATGTTCGCGCTGTTGCCCGCGTGCCCGTGCCCGGACTCGATGACATCCGGGTACAGCGTCCCTTGGGCGAGGAAGTGCGCATCGGGGATGTCGTGGGCGGCTTCCTTGAACACCTCGATGAACCGGTGCCCAATGAGTTTACGCTTTTTCTGCGGGTCATCGACGCCGGCGAGGTCGTCGAGGAACGCTTTGCGTGCATCGACGACTCGGAGATCGATGTTGAAGTGATCGCGGAAGGTGTGCTCGACAAGGTCGCGTTCTTTCTTTCGCAGCAAGCCGTTGTCGACGAAGACGCAGGTGAGCTGGTCGCCGATCGCTTTGTGCAGGAGCGCCGCGACGACCGAGGAGTCGACGCCGCCGCTGAGCCCGCAGATGACGCGTTTGTTGCCGACGAGCTCCCGCACACGCTGCGCTTCGGCTTCTGCGAAGTCGCTCATCTTCCAGGTCCCGGTGCAGTCGCACATCTCGTAGAGGAAGTTGCGGAAGAGGTCCACGCCGTGGGGCGTGTGCGTGACCTCGGGGTGGAACTGCACGCCGAGGAACCGGTGCGACGGATCGGTTGATTTGACGGCGGCGTAGGGGCACGAGTCCGTTGATGCGATCGGGACGAGGTTTGCGCTGCGGAGATCCGTGATCTGGTCGCCGTGGGACATCCAGACCTGGGTGGACTCGGGCACCGCGTCGAAGAGCCCGTGCTGCTCGTTGATGTGCAGCTGCGCGCGCCCATACTCGCGATGGTCCGCTTTGGTCACGGAAGCGCCGAGGAGATGGCACGAGAGCTGCATGCCGTAGCAGATTCCGAGGATCGGGATCCCGAGCTCGAGGATCTTGGGATCCATTGTGGGCGCGCCGTCGTCGGTGACGGAGGAAGGCCCCCCCGAGAGGATGATCCCTTTGGGGTTCATCGCGCGGAGTTCCTCGGCGGTGGTGCAAGGGGAGAGCAGCACGGAGAACACGCCCGCGTCGCGGACTCGCCGGCAGATCAGCTGCGCGGTTTGTGAACCAAAGTCGAGGACCGGGACGATCTCATCATGCAACGCGTTGTGATTTGCGGCGTTCGATGTCATGGCGGGTACTCCGGGGCGGTCTCCGAGAAAGAGATCCGTCTGCGGGCAGGGGTCCGATAATCCCGGTGTCCGATGCGGAGTACCGGAGCGGATCGTAGCCGACGGGGATCAGATTTACACCAGACAAGGGCAACTCTTTGAAGCAGCAGCCGAATACATACCCGGGCCCCGACCACGCCTACGATCGCACCATGTCCTTTGTATATAAAGGTTTGGGAAAGCGATGGGGTGTGGGCGCACTGCTTCTCGGACTGACCGCGATCGGCGCGGGATGCCAACCGATCCAGACCGGGTTTGACTCACCCGCGCCAACCAAACGCATCGACGCCATCGTCCGGGCGTCCGAGTTGCACGACACCGAATCGCTTGGCAAGCTGATTGAACAGCTCGAGAGCGAGGACCCGGCGGCGAGGATGCTCGCGATCCGGGCACTCGAGACACGAACCGGGACGACGCTCGGGTATGACCACGCCGCCCCACGCTGGGAGCGGATCGAGGCGGTGAATCGGTGGATCGAGTACCTCAACGAACAGGAAGCTTTGCAGGCAGACACCGAACACAATACGAATGATTGAGCCGCCACCAATGGACCGATGAAGAACACGGGGCAAGGAAGGCCAATGATTCACGGAGCGCGACCTTGGTCGTGCTCGAGGAGCGTACCAAGTCTGATGAAACCCGAGCCGCACATCCAGATCCAGCTCATCTCCGATCCGACCTATCTCTGCGGCGTCCGCGAGATGGTCGCGTCCATCGCACGCCGTCTCGGGTTCGACGATATGGATTGCTCGAAGATCTCGCTCGCGATCGATGAAGCGCTCTGCAATGTCATCCGTCACGGGTACAACAAGGCCTTCGACCGCCCGATCTGGGTGGGGATCACACCGATGGCGCCCGAGGGAGATTCTCCCGGCGGGATCACAATTGTGATCGAGGACGAGGCCAAAAAGGTCGATCCCTGCAAAGTGGTCGGGCGGAAGCTCGACGACATCAAGCCCGGGGGTCTCGGGGTGCACATCATCCGCGAGGTGATGGACGAGGTGCATTATGAGCCGCGCGAGCGGGTCGGGATGCGTCTGGTGATGTCCAAGCGTGTCGTGCGAGAGCAGGACCCGCCGAGACTGCGGGACCACCTGCCCGGGTTCATCCGCACGACCGACGCGGCGACGAACCGGGTCTAGCGGGCAAACAGCCGATCGCCGGGGTCGGCGGGGGAGAAGATCATCATGGCGGACACCGATACATTCCTGCAGATCCATGAAGAAGGAGCCGGGATCGTCGTCATCACGCCCACGGCGGATATCGATATGTCCCGCTCACCCGAGCTCCGCACCGCGATCCAGCAGGCGATGAGCAAGAAGATCAACAAGCTGATCGTCAATCTCGATGGGGTGAACTACATGGACTCCTCCGGGCTCGCGACGCTCGTCGAGGCGATGCGGACCGCTAATACATCCAACACCCAGCTGATCCTGACCGCGATGCACCCCAAGGTCCGCGCGATCTTTGACATCGCCCGGCTCGATTCGTTCTTTACCATCATCGACTCGGTCGAGCAGGCGATCTGAAGCCGATCCAAGTTCCGATCCGGATTTCCGCCGACGCCGGTGGACAACGCACGCCGGATGGGCGACACTGTGAACGATGACCGCATCGGAAGAGCTCACCCCGCCCAAACGAATGAACCCGCTGCTCGTGGTTGTTCTCTATCCCATCGCGCTGATCGGTCGACGGGCGCTGGGGATCCTCGACCACGCCGGCGAGGTCCTCAACCTGCTCTTCGAGACCGCCCGCTGGTTTTTGCGTTCCGTCTTCCTGCGGAAGTACCGCCTGGGAAAGTCCGCGATCGTGTCACAGATCTGCCGCATCGGCGTGCAGTCGATCTTCATCGTCGTGCTCGTCTCGGGTGCCGTGGGGCTGATCCTGGCGCTTCAGCTCTCGCCCCCGCTCGATGACTTTGGGCAGCGGGACAAGATCGCCAACATCATCGCCGTCGCTGTGCTCCGCGAGCTCGGTCCGCTGATCGGCGCGATCGTGCTCACCGGGTTCGCCGGCGCATCGATCGCCGCGGAGATCGGGACGATGGTCGTCTCCGAGGAGATCGAAGCACTCGAGGCGTCCGCGCTCAACCCGGTCCGCTTCCTCGTCGTGCCCCGACTGTTCGCCGCGACGGCGTCGATGACAGCGCTCGGTGTGATCTCCAGCTTCTCCGCGATCGTCGCCGCGTTGCTCATCTCGATCACAATGCTCGGGATCCCCTACGAGACCTTCATGGACAACATGCTCACCCAGGCAAAGCAGGTCGACTTCTGGACGGGCGTCGCGAAGGGCGCCGTGTTCGGGTCGCTCATCGGCGTGATCGCGTGCACAAACGGGCTCAAGGTCACCGGCGGCGCCGCGGGTGTCGGGCGGGCGACCACCTACACCGTCGTCGAGTGCGTGGTCGCGATCGTCG
>JAGQOC010000231.1 GCA_020427745.1 Phycisphaerales bacterium
GCAGATAAGAACACCTGTGGCTGCGGAGCTGATTGAACTCCTTATCAAACACAAACAACTCGTCGGAAGCCGCGATGTAAACATCGTCACCAACAAAACAGATCCCGCGGAGTCCGCGTCCCATGCCGCGCCCCTGCCAATCAATATCGGTGGTGTTCCAGTCGAGTACCTTGTCAAAGGATCCGGTCTGAAGATCGATCAGGTACGCCCCACCGTGGGAGTTGCCCTGTTCCGAGGAGCGGATGACATCAGTCATCAAAACCGTTGGCAGCGTCATCTCACGCACCCTCCGCGATCACCGAAGCAATCGCGTGGGTGTCTGTGTGACTGAGCGACACATGCCATGCAGTGATACCGAGTTCCGCGGCGATCTCCGCGGCCTTGCCGACAACGACCAAACTTGGTTTTCCCGCTTCGTCCTTCACCACGGAAACATCGGTCCAGCCGATCCCTTGGCTCCAGCCCGTGCCGAGGGTTTTCATCGCGGCCTCCTTGGCTGCGAAGCGGACAGCGAGATGCTCGTCTCGGCGTTTTCCGGTC
Source organism: Phycisphaerales bacterium (assembly GCA_020427745.1). Lineage (GTDB taxonomy): Bacteria > Planctomycetota > Phycisphaerae > Phycisphaerales > UBA1924 > UBA1924. Next base: position 541 of record JAGQOC010000231.1, read on the forward strand.
CCTGAATCAAGCCGCTCCTGCTCGGAATAGACGCGATCGAGAAACCGCTCCGGATGCTCACCCACCATCGTGCGGATGCGGCTGATCTCGACAATGTCCACGCCGTGCCCGATGATCGCCATGTCTCAGTCCTTCTTTTTTACCGCAGATTTCTTTGACGCCGGCTCGGGCGCCGATTTTTTCACCGGTTTTCCTTCGGGCTTTGTATCCGGCTTTGGTTCCGATGCCTTCTTCTCCTGCTCGGCAGCCTTCTTATAGGAATCCGAACGATAATCCGTCTCGTAGAACCCGGACCCCTTAAAGATCAATGCTGCACCCGTGCCGATGAGACGCTCCAGCGAGAGCTTCTTGCACTGGGGGCACTTCTTTTTGACCGAGTCCGACATGGACTGGAACAGCTCGAACTCGTGCCCGCACGCGTTGCAGCGGTAGTCGTAGGTCGGCATGGCTCAGCCTTCCCCGCTGTCCGCTTCAGTGGTCGGGACAACCGCAACCTTCGCGGGGCGGATCACCCGCTCACCGAGCTTGTAGCCGACGCTCATCACGAACGCGATATGCCCGGGCTCGATCCCCTCGGCGGGCTGCTGCATCATCGCCTCGTGGATACCTGGTTCAAACTCATCGCCGACCTCTGGGCTGATCGCTGATACGCCATAACCACCCAGAATCCGCACGAACTCGTCACGGGTCATCCTCACCCCGTCCATGACTGTCTGCGCGGTCACCTTCTCCGGGTCCAGCAGCAGCGCCATGTCAAACTGGTCCATCAACGGGATCAATCCCTGGACGACACCCTGGGTCGCAGAGGTCCGTGCCTCACGCTCGTTGAGCATCGCCCGACGCTGGAAGTTCTGGTGGTCCGCGATCGCCCGGATCAGCTTTGCCTGGTTCTCGTCGCGTTGCTCGATGGTATGAACAAAGGCCTCGATGACCTCCTCCATCTCGGGCGGAACCTCGAGTTCGCCCGATTTGGCAAGCTGGCAGATCGCGTCGATCCGGAGCGCACGCTCCTCGTCATTGCTTCCTCCCTCAGGCCCCTTGCCGGCTTCGTGCTCGATCGTCTCAATCGTGTCGTTGATGTCTTCTTTGCTCATAACTTACCCACCAAACAGATCGGTGATCTTCTTGAGGAACCCGTGCGATTCCGGGTTCACATGCTTATCCTCGGTCCCCGCAAACTGACGCAGCAACTCTTCCTGCTTGCTTGTCAGCTTTTTGGGTGTCTCGATCTTCACGACAACCACCAGGTCACCCTTCCGCCCGGATCGCAGATTCGGGAGCCCGGCGTCGTGAACCCGCAGGATCTCGCCGTACTGCGTGCCCTTCTTGATCGTCAGCTTCTGCTTCCCCTCCAGCGTCGGCACATCGACCTCGGCCCCGAGCGCCGCCTGCGTGAAGCTGATCGGGAGTTCCATCAACAGATGGTCGCCGTCGCGTTCAAAGAAATCGTTGTGCTTCACGCGGACAACAACATGCAGATCGCCCCGCACGCCCGCTCCGCTCGCCGACTGCTCCTGCGCCGGCGGTTCGCCCTCGCCCTGCACGCGCACGGCCTGCCCGTCATGGATCCCCGCGGGGATCTTGACGCTCAGCTTGCGTTTCTTGCCGACACGCCCGCGTCCGTGACAGCTGCCGCACTTGTCCTTGATGATCTTCCCCGTACCCCGGCAGCTGGGACACGCCGTAACCATGCGGAACATCCCGCCCAGCCCCGCCTGCTGGACCTTGCCCTGCCCGCCGCAGGCGCTGCATGTCTCCGGCTCCGTTCCCGGCTTCGCCCCACTGCCCGTGCAGGTCTCGCAGACATCCATCCGCGTGAACTCGACCTCGCGTGTGCACCCGTTGAGCACATCCTTGAGGTCGAGCGTGACTTCTGTTTCCAGGTCATAGCCACGCGCGGGGCCGCGTCTCTGGGCGCGTCCGCCGCCACCAAAGCCACCGCCGCCGCTGAAAATGTCGTTGAACATCGAGAAGATATCCTCGACATTCATGCGGTTGAAGTCATGCCCCGCCGCCCCGCGTCCACGGAGCCCCTCGTGCCCGTACTGGTCGTAGATCTTCTTCTTCGAGTCGTCGGAGAGCACCTCGTACGCCTCGGCGGCTTCCTTAAACTTCGCCTCCGCCTCTTTATCGTCCGGGTTGCGGTCCGGATGGTACTTCATCGCGAGACGCCGGTACGCGCGTTTGATCTCCTCGGCGTCCGCAGAACGCTCGACCCCCAGGACCTCGTAATAATCGCGTGTTGCTGGCATAACCTACTTTTTCTTTGTATGATGAGAATCAGTACATGCTGAGTATTGATATGCTTGGCCGTCTTGCGGCGTGAGCCCAAGCAGAGGTGGCGACTTCAACTTCTCGATCTCCCCATCCAGCAGCACGAGCCGATCCTTGGAATCTTTCTCAACTCCTACATCAACTATCTCGAGCTGTAAACACAGATATCGTCTCTCTCCAAGTGCAGTCGACCCATCTCGAAATCTAAACACTAGGTGATCGCCGGAATTTATCTTTGCGCGATCAATCCAGATATTGCAAGCTGCACCTGCATTCACTAATCTAACAGGCTGCATCCGACCACCGCCGTTATGAAGAAAAACGCCTCCGCCAGTTAACGAATCTTCGTTAGAATGTGGATCCCCATTGCGGTCTCGATTAATTAAATATGCCTGTCCATCAAAGAGTGGACCAGGACCAAAATTGTATACAGACAAAGACAACTCGGAATATGAGTGACCATCATATTCGGGCTGAGCGAGTACGATCTGAGCATCCGCATATGCCAACTGTGTCAAAAATTGATATGAATCCTCTGCTGCCAGAGCAGATCTTTCTGCTTTGCTCACTGAGTCCAATGCAATTCGATTTGATTCACGAGTCTGAAAAATCGCCGCTATAGAAATTACAACCGCAATCACGGATACCAACAAAGCGCCATATTTGATCTGGCTCTCGGTGGGCTCAACATGCTGAAATGATTCTGTCATAAAATTCTTCACACCACCTTTCAGTAATGCGAAGAGAGTCGATTGGCATCAGCTCACCGCACCGACTTCCGGCTTGGTGTCTTCCTTCAGATTCGTCAGCATCACATCCGTCGTCAGCATCAGACCCGACACGGACGCGGCGTTGATGACCGCGCTCTTTGCGACGAGCGCCGGATCGATGATCCCCGCCTTGACCAGGTCGGTGTAATCACCAGTCGCGGCGTTGAGCCCGAAGCTCCCGGTGCCTTCACGCACGGTGTCGACCGCGAGATCGCCGTCGAAGCCGGCGTTGGTCGCGATCTGGTACGCCGGAGCGGTCAGTGCACGGGCAACGATCTCGTACCCGAAACGCTCGTCGCCCTTGGCCTTCTTGCCCGCGGCCTCGACCGAATCGATCGCACGGAGCAGCGCGACCCCACCGCCCGGAATATAGCCCTCCTTGGCGGCCGCACGCGTCGCGTGCAGCGCGTCGTCGACGAGATCCTTGGTCGCCTTCATCTCGGTCTCGGACGAGCCGCCGACGGAGATGATCGCGACGCCGCCCGTGAGCTTCGCGTGGCGCTCCATGAGCTTCTCGCGATCGTAGTCGGAGGTCGACTTCTCGTGCAGCGCGAGGATCTGGTTCGCGCGTGCCGCGATGTCGGTCTTCTTGCCGGCGCCCTGCACGATGGTCGTGTTGTCCTTGGAGATCACGATCCGCTTGGCCTTGCCCAGCTCGCTGAGTTCGACCGACTCAAGCGAACGCCCGATGTCCTCGGAGATGTAGGTCCCCTTGGTGAGGATCGCGAGGTCCTCGAGCATCGCCTTGC
>JAGQOC010000035.1 GCA_020427745.1 Phycisphaerales bacterium
TCCGGGGCCCAGGCCTGCAAGTCCTTGCGAGACGAGGGGTACCGGGTCGTGCTCGTCAACTCCAACCCCGCGACGATCATGACGGACCCGGCGTTCGCAGACCGGACCTATATCGAGCCGATCACCCCCGAGGCGGTCGAGAAGATCATCCTCAAAGAGCAAGAACTCGGGACCCCGATCGACGCCGTGCTCCCGACGCTGGGCGGGCAGACGGCACTCAACTGCGCCTGCGCCCTCCACGACGGGGGCGTTTTTTCCAAGTATGGGATCGAGATGATCGGCGCGGACCGCGAGGTCATCCACCGCGCGGAGGACCGGCAGGCGTTCGCCGAGGTCTGCACGAAAGCGAACCTCGCGATGCCCGAGTCGCGGACGGTCGAGCATCTCGATGACGCTTTGGAGTTCCTGAGCGAGAACGGGCTGCCGATGATCGTCCGTCCGGCGTTCACCCTCGGCGGGTGGGGCGGCGGGATCGCCTACAACAGGGCGGAGTTCGAGGAGCTTGTCACCCGCGGGCTGCGCGCAAGCATGATCGGGCAGGTCCAGGTCGACAAGTCGCTCATCGGGTGGAAGGAGTACGAGCTCGAGGTCGTCCGCGACAAGAAGGACAACTGCGTGATTGTCTGCGCGATCGAGAACATCGACGCGATGGGCGTGCATACGGGCGACTCGATCACCGTCGCGCCGACGCTCACACTCACGGACAAGGAATACCAGTACCTCCGCGACGCGGCGCTCGCGATCATGCGTGGGGTCGGCGTCGAGACGGGCGGCAGCAACGTGCAGTTCGCGATCAATCCGAATCCCGAACCCGACGAAAACGGCAACAAGCCCTTCGAGATGGTTGTCATCGAGATGAACCCGCGGGTGAGCCGGAGTTCCGCGCTCGCTTCCAAAGCGACCGGTTTCCCGATCGCGAAGATCGCGGCCAAGCTCGCTGTGGGGTATACGCTCGACGAGCTGACCAACGACATCACGGGGAACACCAGCGCGTGCTTCGAGCCGAGCATTGATTATGTCGTGACGAAGATGCCGCGTTGGACCTTCGAGAAGTTCCCCGAGGCGGACGAGACACTGACCACGCAGATGAAATCCGTCGGCGAGGTGATGGCGATCGGGCGGACCTTCAAGGAATCGCTGCAGAAGGTCATCCGCTCGATGGATGTCAAACGCTTCGGGCTCGGGCTCGACAACAACGACAAGTGGCTCGAGGCTCAGCAATCCAAGGACGGCAAGACCAACAGCGGCGAACCCATCGAGTGGCCGATCGACGAGACCAAGCTCACCCGCAAGCTCTCGGTTCCCTCGCAGGGCCGGTTCTACTACATCCGCTACGCGCTCAAGATGGGATGGCCCGTCGACCAGGTGTGCAAGCTCACGAGGATCGACCCGTTCTTTATCCACCAGTTCAACGAGCTCGTGCAGTTCGAGGACGAACTCGTTGATGCGGGAACCCTTGAAGGGGTTGATCGTGATCTGATGCAGCGGGCGAAGCAGATGGGCTACAGCGATGCGCAGCTCGCGAAGCTCTATCTCGGCGCGATCAACACCAAGAACATCCTCGCGGTGCGCGCGTATCGCAAATCGTTGGGTGTCGAAGCGGTGTTCAAGTGCGTCGACACCTGTGCCGCGGAGTTTGAAGCGATCACGCCCTACTACTACTCGACCTATCAAACCGGACACGCGATCGTTGAGGCCGACGGCACCACGCGCGCAATCCCCGCAGAATGCGAGCTCCGCGACCGGCTCGCCAAAGAAACCGACCCGAAGCAGAAGGTTGTCATCCTGGGCGGCGGACCCAACCGCATCGGGCAGGGGATCGAGTTCGA
>JAGQOC010000036.1 GCA_020427745.1 Phycisphaerales bacterium
GAGCCGGACGAGCTGCTCGATGGCGCGCTGGGCTCCCGACGCGGTGCGTCGGACGATCTGGTCGGCGACGAGGAGGATGAACGCGAGGAACGCGGCGGTGCCGTACTTGCCCACCGCCATCGCCGCGAGGATCGCCAGCGCCGCCAGCGAGCTCGACGAGACGCGTTTGTCGAGGATCTCCCGGACGGCGGCGACGATGAGCCACGAACCCAGCAGCAGCGCCGCCGCGATCGCGGGCAGGGTCGAGACCAGCTCCCCGGTCATGCCGGTGAGGTGGGCGATCCAGGAGACGATCGCGAGCACGCCGCCCACGAGGAAGACGAAGAGGTACCGCTCGACGTCCATGTCGTGGTGGCTGCAGCACTCGAGCGTGTCGCTGTGGACGTGCCCGACGCCCCCGTGTGTATGGTCATGGTCGTGGTCGTGGTGCGGGTGGGAATGGTCGTGGGCCATGCGGCTCGTGCCTCCCGGCCCGTCGGGCCGGCTCTGGGACCGGTCGGGACCCTCTTCGGGGGCGACCGGGCTCGGGCGGCGTGGAGTGGGGGCGACTCTAGGGGCTCTGGGTCGGTTCCGTCCTTTGTTCCCGCCCGCCGCTACCCTTACGGGCCCCCTCCCGCGTCGGTTCGGTTCCGGCCCGGGGCGGGGCGATGGGCACGGGAGCCACGCGTGACCGCCGATCGCTGCAGCCCGGAACAGCCCCGCGTGTGCGTCCTGGGGGTCGGGCAGATGGGGCTGGTGTGCGCGGGGGTGCTCAGCCAGCCGGGCGACGATCCGAACACGCCCCGCGCCACGGTCCGGCTCTGGGGGCACGACGACGTCGAGGCGGGCAACCTCGCCCAGACCCGCCGATCGCCCCGGCTGCCAGGGTTCGACCTGCCCCCCTCGGCCCGTGTCGCGCTCTCCGACGAGGAGGCGCTCCTGCACGCCGACCTGATCGTCTCGGCCATCCCTGTCCAGTTCATCCGCGAAGCCTGGACCCGGCTGCGTCCACACGTGCCCGAGTTCACCCCGGTGGTGTCGGTGGCCAAGGGGATCGAGACGGGCACGCTGCTGCGTCCGACGCAGATCATCGCCGACGCGTTGGCCGACGACCCCGACGCGCGCCCCCGAGCGCTGGGGTGCCTTTCGGGCCCGACGATCGCGGGCGAGCTGGCGCGGTGCCTGCCGGCGACGATGGTGGCCGCGTCGGACCACCCGGGCTTCGCCGAGGAGGTCCAGCGTCTGTTCACCACGAGCTGGCTGCGGGTCTACACCAACCCCGACCTGCTGGGCGTGGAGCTGGCGGGCGCGACGAAGAACGTGATCGCCATCGCGGCGGGCATCATCGACGGCTTGGGCGCCGGGCACAACGCCAAGAGCGCGCTGCTCGCGCGCGGGCTGGCGGAGATCGCCCGGCTCGGCTCGGCGATGGGCGCGCACACCGAGACGTTCTTCGGCGTCGCCGGCGCGGGCGACCTGGCGACCACCTGCTTCAGCCCCGAGGGACGCAACCGCTCCTGCGGCGAAGCGCTCGGACGCGGCGCGAAACTCAACGAGTACATCGAGCAATCCATGTGTGTCGTCGAGGGCGTCGCGACCACCCGCTCCGTGATGGATCTCGCGGACAAGTACCGCGTGGAGATGCCCATCGCCCGGGCCGTCCACGCGGTGCTCTTCGAGAAGCTTGACCCGGTCGACGCGATCACGATGCTGATGAGCCGGGAGCTGACCGGCGAGCGGATCGCCGACTAACCCAGCCGATCGCGCACGCGGTGCGCAGATAACGCGCCGGACCCTCCCAGCCGATCGCCGCCGATCAACCGGGTGAAATCCCCACCCGATCTTCACACTCCCGCATCAAGTGGGCCCGTCGCCGGGTCGATCCTCTGTGGATCGCGGCCAGAGAAGCCGCGGCACGATGACACCAACCACAAAGGATACATCCATGCAGTACGCAAACTTCCCCTGGAACTGGAACACCCCCTGGAGCAGCTTCAATGGCTTCGGCGGCAACACCGGCTTCGCTGGCTTCGGCTACAACGGTTTCGGCGGCAACAACTGGAACACCTCCGCATACACCCCCTTCGGCGGGTACTCGGGCTTCGGCACTGGCAACACCCCGTGGAACGGGTTCAACGCCTGGAACCAGGGCTGGAACCAGCCCTACAACACCGCATGGAACTGGAACACCCCCTTCAACGGGTTTGCCGGCTTCAGCGGCTACTCCCCGTTCGGCGCCTTCCCCTTCGGCTACAACTGGAACCCCGCATGGAGCTGGAACCAGGGCTGGAACTGGTCCGGGAGCGACAACGATTCCACCCCCGTCGAGGCATCCGCACCCTTCACCAGCGGCTTCAACGGCGCATTCCCTGGCGGCGTCCCCTTCGGGTTCGTCCCCTTCCCCGGCGCCTACCAGAACGGGTACCAGGGTCAGCACCAGGCGGCATAATCGCCCCCTGAACAACAGCTCACGCATGTGAACTCCTCAGCGGGCCGTCCATCCGGGCGGCCCGTTGTTCTTGCGCGCATACCCTGACCTATGCGTCTGCGATTCCTCGGCACCGGCACCTCCTCGGGCGTCCCCACCATCGGGTGCGCATGCCCCGTCTGCACCTCCACAGATCCACGCGACCGACGCACCCGCACCAGCGCGACCCTGGAGTTCACCGACGCGGACGGCGTCGACCGCGTGATCCTCATCGACGCCTCGCCCGACCACCGCCAGCAGGCCCTCGACGCCGGGCTCACCCGCATCGACGCCATTCTCATCACGCACAACCATGTCGACCATGTCTTCGGGCTCGACGAGGTCCGTCGCTACAACGAACTGATGAAGCAACCGATCGAGGTCTGGGCCGATGCGCACACGCACGAGAGTCTGGAGCGGGTGTTCATGCACATCTTCCAGCCGCACACCAATATCCAGCAGTCCTTCATCGCCCGCTTGATCCCCCAGACCCTCGAGCCCTTCGAGCCCATCGAGCTCTTCGGCGTCACCATCACGCCCGTCCCGCTGCTGCACGGCAAACTCGGGATCCTCGGGTTCCGCATCGACGCACCCGAACTCGACCCCGCCGGCGAGCTGCTCCCGCTCGCGTACTGCACGGATGTCTCTGTCGTCCCGAGTGAAACGATGGAGACCATCGCGGGCGTCAAGACCCTCGTCCTCGACGCCCTCCGCGAACGCCCCCACTTCACCCACATGACCGTCGGGCAGGCGATCGGGGTGGCGCAGGAAGTACACGCTGATCGGACCTACTTCGTCCACATGACCCACGACCTCGGGCACGCGGAGACGAACGCCGGGCTGCCTGAACGGGTTGCGCTAGCGCACGACGGGCTGATTTTGCCCGAATCCGGGTGAACTCGCTTGCAGACCGCGGGGGACTGGGGCATGGTGCAGGGTCGCCCTGTGTGCTTTTCCAGGGCGACAGACACCCAGAGAGAGGAGCCGTCATGCAGCCGAACCCCGCCCCCGCGAACCGTCCCGAACAGTTCCCCCCCATGACTGCCCTGACCTCGATGTTCCCCATCCACATCGGCACACCGGATCCTGTCCCCACCCAGCCAACCAAGGCCCCCGGAAGGAATGCCGAGCGGGCCCCGGTCCGCCACGATCCGAAGTAATTCTGGATGGTTCGAAGGACCGAGGATTGATGACCACCCGAGCGAGGGCGCCTACGATCCTCGCCCATGGGAAACAGCCGCGAAATCAAGAACCGGATGAAGGCCGTCGGAAACATCAAGCGCATCACGCGCACGATGCAGATGATCGCCACGAGCAAGTTCGCCAAGGCGCAGCAGGCATCTGTCGCGTCCAAGCCCTACACCGAGACCCTGTTCGGGCTGGTCGCCCAGCTCGGCGCCGCGGGTGTGGGCGAGGGGCACCCGCTGCTCAGTGAGCCAACCGCCGACGCCAAAGAACTCACCCTCATCATCTCCGCCGACCGCGGTCTGTGCGGCCCCTACAACGGGTCCATCACCCGCACCGCGCTCAACCACCTCCGCGCCCACCCGGGCGGCGAGGTCGAGGTTGTCGGCAAGAAGGGCTCCAATGCCCTGAAGTTCAACGGGCTCAAGGGCTACAAAGTCCACACGCAGTTCGGCGACAAACCCGAGTACGCGGATATCGAACGACTCGCGGGCGAGTACATCGAACGCTTCATCAGCGGCGAGATCTCGGGCGTCAAGGTCGTCTACATGCGCTACATCTCCGCGGGTCGCCAGGCCCCCGAGGTCATGCAGCTCCTCCCGTTCTCCGCGCCCAAGGGTCAAGAGAACGCGACCGGCACCAACGAGGTCTACGAGTTCTCGCCCGACGCCGACTCGCTGCTCGATCACCTGCTCCCCGCCGCGGTCAAGGCCGTGCTCTTCCAGGCGTTCAACGACGCGATCGTCTCCGAGCACATCGCACGGATGGTCGCGATGAAAGCCGCAACCGACAACGCCGGCAAGATGGGCCACGCCCTCAAGCGGAAGTTCAACCGCGCCCGCCAGGCGCAGATCACGACCGAGCTCACCGAGATCATCTCGGGCGCCGCGGCCCTCGAATAGGACCCCGACCGAGCGATCACCCAACCACACCAACGCCCGATCCCTCGGGCGTTTTTTTCTTGGCCCGAGAACCCCCGGACCATCCGCCCAATCCGCACCACCGGCACACCCGCCCGCGATTCCACGCCCGCACGGGCAGAGCGCGGGCACGCGGGGCGATCCGAAGCCATGATGGAAGAGTCCCAGCGGGCGCGTGATGCTCATTGGTGTCATGCGACGAGCGGAAGCCGAGCACCGCCCTGTCGCTGCGAGCATCCCCCGCACAATGCCCCGCGCCCTCACCCCCCGGCGCGGGGTATTTTTATAGATTCATCAAATATCGATGAACACGCCCGCGCTATGGTCCGCCGATGACGCCCGACCGAACCGACCCAGAGCGACCCACCCGCGTGTGCGTGTTCACGGACACACTCGCGGACATCAACGGCGTCTGCCGGTTCATCCAGAACATCGCCCGCACCGCCCACAGCACCGGGCGTGATCTCCGGGTCCTGACATCCACACGCCTGCCCCTGCCCGATATCGAGAATGTCGTGAACTTCGAGCCGGGCTTCGCGATGAAGATGCCCAGGTACGAAACGCTCGATCTCGCGCTCCCCCCGGCTGTCCAGATGATCCGCTACGCGGAGGACTTCCGCCCGGATGTCATCCACCTCTCCACCCCGGGACCGATCGGCACTGCGGGCATGATCGCGGCCAAAATGATGCGCGTCCCGATCGTCGGCGTCTACCACACTGACTTCCCCGCGTATGTCGAAGAACTCTTCCAGCCAAGGCTCATGACCACGCTCACCAACATGACCATGAGCGGCTTCTACCGCCAGTTCGTGTCCGTGTTCTCCCGCAGCGCCGACTACGCCGAGCGGCTGGTCAGACTCGGGATCGATCGGAAGAAACTCGTCCGGCTCACGCCGGGCTTCGACAACGAACAGTTCTCGATCAACGATCGGGATCCATCCATCTGGGACGCGCACGGCGTGCCACGCGAAGCCGTCAAGGTCCTCTTCTGCGGGCGTGTGAGCACGGAAAAGAATCTCCCGATGCTCGCCAACATCTGGCCCGAGATCGAGAAGCGTGCGCAGACCATCAGCAAGGACGCCAGGCTCATCATCATCGGCGACGGGCCGTACCGCAAACAGATGGAACACCAGCTGGGCGAACACAACGCCCACTTCCTCGGCTTCCGCCACGGCAAAGAACTCGCGACGCTCTACAGCTCCTGCGACCTCTTCGCCTTTCCCTCCACAACCGACACGCTCGGGCAGGTCGTCATGGAGTCCCAGGCATCCGGGCTCCCCGTCATCATCACCGACGAGGGCGGGCCGAAGGAAGTTGTCCGCAACAACGAAACGGGGATCATTGTCCCGATCGCGGACCGCGAGGGCTGGATCGAGACGATCAGCGGCTTGATCGCGGACGATGACCGCCGGAAACAGATGGGGCACGCGGGTGTCGAAGCGATGAAGGACTACAGCTTCCAAGCGTCCTTCGAGCACTACTGGCAGGTCCATGAGCGCGCACGCTTTGGTCTGGCAGGCGGCGAATAAAAACCGGCCCCGCGATCAAGCGGAGCCGGTCGAGTTGTGGTTCAGTTCCAAGTCTTAGGCGGCGCGACGACGCACGGTCTTGCGTGCGGCGGGCTTGCGGCCGATGCGACCTGCGACCGCCTTGCCAGCGGTGGTCTTGCGAGCAACGGTCTTCTTCGCTGCGGGCTTGCGGGTCGCGGTCTTGCGGGCGGTGGTCTTCTTGGCCACGGTCTTGCGTGCCGGGCTCTTCTTGGCGACGGTCTTGCGAGCGGTCGTCTTCTTGGCGGTGCTCTTGCGGGCTGCGGGCTTCTTCGCCGCCGGTTTCTTGGCGAGGGGTTTCTTCGCCGCGGGTTTGCGGGTGGTCTTCCTGGTCGCGGTCTTCTTCGCGGCGGTCTTGCGACCCGCGTGCTTGGTGGTGCGTGCTGCCATAGTTGTGGTCTCCGAATGCCCGGGTTCGATCCCGGGCGGGTGTTCTGTCTCGCGCAGGGCCCACATCGGACACGCCACGCATTCCCCCCGGCAACACCGCCGGAGCGTTTGCAACAGATCGACTTACGGACCCAGAACAATCAATTCTGCGTTTCAAAAAACAACCAAACTACCCTCAAGTTGGGCCGGGTCGTGCGGATTGCGCAAACTCCGCGCACAATTCATGCTGTTCTCAGCCACCCGGAACCTCACGGCGCCGCGCGCTCGGATCGGCGCGCCGCTTCTTCCTGCCACTGCGTCGCTTTCTCTTGGTTGCCCGCACGCGACCACATCTGTGAAGCACGCTCCGCGAAGATCGCGTTGCCCGGCTCCATCTCCGCCGCCTTGCTCATCTCCTCAGCCCCACGCTCGGGCTCGCCCGTCATCGCCAGAAACGACGCGTAGTCGTGGCGGACAATGACCAGCTCCGGGTGCTCCTCGACCTGTGCCGCGATGATCGCGATGCCCTTCTCCATCATCGAGCGGTCGCCGAGATTCATGCTCGCGCGGATCAGCCCCTGACCGATCGCGATCGCGTCGAACGGGCTGTCGCTGCCCGACGCGGCCCGGACGAGCATGTCCACCCCACGCTCGGTCTCGCCGAGTGTTAGGTACATCGACGCCGCGGATTTCTGCACCGCGAGCTGGTCCGCCCCACGCATCGAGAGTCCCTTCTCGAGCAGCTCCAACGCTCGCTCGCGGTCCTGCAGCCCGTTGTAGGTAAACTCCGCGGCGGTCACCACCGCTCCGGGCGTGGCGCTGTGGTCGCTGACCGCTTCGTCGAGCAGCGCGGTCATCTTCTCGTGGAAACGGAACCGCCCGACGAGCCCCGCGATCTCCACCAGCCACCCCGCGGTGTTTCGGTCCGCCCTCGCCGATTCGACCGCTCGGTCGTAGAGCGCGAGCATCTTCTCCGTGTCCCCGGTCTCCGCGTAGTACTTCATCTCCGCGAGCAGGAACCCGGGCTCATCGCTCGGGGCCGACGGATCGTTCCAGTACTTCTCCGCGGCGTCGAGCCCGTCCTTCTGCGCGGTGTGCATCGCGATCTGTGCGCGCACCTGATGCAGACGCGGGTGCAACTCCAGCGCCCGTTCCTTCATCGCGTCGACCTCCTCGTGCGATGCACCGGCCCTGTTCATCAGCTGCTCCGCCTGCCCGACTAGGTTGTCCGTCGGATTGCCCTTCTCGATCACCTCGAGCAGCGCATCCGTCGCCTCCTGCTCGCGTCCGAGCATCAGGAGGAAGTATGAACGGCGCAGCCGGTGCTGGGCGTTGAGGCTCCAGCCGTACCCGCCGTTGGCAAAGGAATCCGCTCGTTTGAGCCATCCCGCCGCCGCTTCCGCTTCCTTGAGCTGCTCATCGCTCGGCGTGAACTCGGGGCGCAGCAGCAGCCCCGCGGGGAGCTCCGAGCCCGCGAAGAGCACATCACCCCGCCAGCGTGCAAACCGCGCGTGGGCGGCCCAGACACTGGTCAGTGCGAAACCCAGCATAAGCACAAGGACCAGGTACCCCGCGGGCTTGATCCTGTTCTTCATCTTGAGGTGGACGCCGTAGAGCCTCGCGTGCGGGCGCGAAAGGATCCACCAGGTGGTCATCGCCATCATCGTCCCACACGCCGCGAGCCCACCCGCGAGGAGCATCGGCACCTGGTCGAGCATCCCGCGTGTCGCGAGGAACAGATATACAAAGATGATCGCCGCGGAGATCTCCTCCATCAGCGTCAGGTCATAGCGCCGGTCCCGCTTCCGCGTCGCCGCGTCGTGCTTGGCGCCCTCGCGGGGTTTGGCGCCGATCGCGGGCCTGCCGAACCCGAGCGACAGCGCGTCGTTCGGGCAGGCGCTCACGCAGTCGAGCGTCTTCATGCACCCCTGATCAATCACCATTCCGAAATCGCGGACCTCTTCGTTCACGCGCACATTCGATGTGCACACGCTCGTGCAGTAGCCGCACTGATGACAATCGTCGTTCACCCGGATCCGCACCGGCGAGACTTTGTCGATCGGCGCAAAGAACCCACCGTAGGGGCACGCATAGGTGCAAAGCCCCTTCGCGCCTAGGAAATACACCGTCGCGAAGCCGCAGATCAGCAGGAACGGCACCGCGATGTACCAGTCCGGGAAGGTCGCCCAAAAATCCTCAACAACCAGCCCGTTCTCCCACCGCTGGATCGGGTGGACGGGCTTGAGCCACGCGGGCCAGCCCATCCCCGCGGCCTCGATCGCGGGCGCGATGATGAACTTCTTGGTCGTCGGCCAGAGGAACATATAGAACCCCATCGCCAACGGCACAAACACCAGCAGACGCGAGCGGAACGGCTTGGGGCGGATCCCCAGCGAGGTCATCCAGTACGCGCACAGGTCCTGCAACGCGACCATGTGGCAGAGCCAGCCGCAGAAGAACCGCCCGAACAGCGCCGTCGTCAGCAGCGCGATCGCGAACATGATCGCCCCGGCGTTGACCACCCCGACCTCGATCGTCTCCATCGATTCGCTCGGCTCGACGGGCGAAACCGTCGATCCCACGATCACCCACTGGACCAGATGCGCGATCATCAGCACATGGACGAGCACGAGGACCGCCGTCCGCCAGCGCGCGGTCCGGGTCCGACCCATCATCGGGGCGCGATTCTTTGGTGAATCCAGCACATCCAGCGCCACGGTTCGGCCGATGGATGGTGGAGTCGTCGGTGCATCTTCGCCGTTTCTGTTCATGGAATCACTCTAGTGCAAGCAAAGGGATACCGTACACCAATCCCCGATCTGTCGACCCATTTCCCGCCATGAATCCACCCCCCACCACATCTCGGACCTTCCGCACCCCCGGCGAGTGGCACCCGGACTCCTGGCGGGCGATCGACCACACAGACCCCTACACCTACCCGGACCAGCCCGCCGTAGATGCGGCCCGCGCCCGGCTCGGTGAGCTCCCCCCCCTCGTCACCAGTTGGGAGATCGAGAAGCTCAAGTCCCACATCGCCGAGGCACAAGCCGGCAAACGGTTCATCCTCCAGGGCGGCGACTGCGCCGAGACCATCAGCGAGTGCCGACCCGAGCTCATCACCAACAAGCTCAAGATCCTCCTCCAGATGTCGCTCGTGATGATCCACGGGCTCCGCCTACCGGTCACACGCGTCGGACGCTTCGCCGGGCAGTACGCCAAGCCACGCTCCAGCGCCACCGAGTCGGGCGACTGCAACGGGCAGCCCTGCGAGCTCCCGAGCTACTTCGGCGACCTCATCAACCGCG
>JAGQOC010000232.1 GCA_020427745.1 Phycisphaerales bacterium
AGGTGATTTTTTCGTTGGGGACGGCTCCGGAATAGGAGCCGTAGCTTGTGGTGGAGTCGGAGATCTGGCAGAAATATCCCCAGAGCGGGACCTCTTCCTGGAGGTCCTGGCGGATGAGGGGGACGGTGCAGATGGGGAAGTCGCCGGCGATGCCTCCTCCGATCTGGAAGAACCCGACGCTGGTTTCTTTGGTGACCTTTCGGTACCACTCGATGAAGCCGGTCATGTACTCGATGCCGGACTTCACGCCCGTCGCGTCCGGCAGATCTCCCGAGACGACATGTGAGGCGAAGATGTTGCCGCAGGTGGAGTCTTCCCAGCCCGGGACGACAATCGGGAGGTTGCGTTCGGCGGCGGCGAGGAGCCAGGAGTTCTTTGGGTCTGCCTGGTAGTCGTTCTTCAGTCGGCCTGATGTGAGGAGTTCGTAGAAGAACTCGTGCGGGAGGCGTCGGCGCGAGGCTTTGGAGTCGGCGACCCACATGGGGAGCAGGTGCTTCTCGAGAACACGGAAGGCTTCTTCCTCGGGGATGCAAGTGTCGGTGACGCGGTTGAGCCCGCGGTCGAGCAGGGCCTGCTCATCGGCGGGGGTCAGGTCGCGGTAGTGCGGGATGCGGACATAGTGGTCGTGGGCGACGAGATTGAAGACATCCTCCTCAAGATTTGCGCCGGTGCACGAGATCGCGTCCACTTTGCCCTGGCGGATCATCTCGGCGAGGGAGCGTCCGAGCTCGGCGGTGCTCATCGCGCCGGCGAGGGAGACGAGCATCTTGCCGCCGCTGGCGATGTGGGCTTCGTATGCTTTGGCCGCATCGAGGGTCGCGGCGGCGTTGAAGTGGCGGTAGTGCTCTTCCATGAAGGATCGGATGTTCATGCTGGGGTCCTTTGGGCAAGAAATTTTCGTCGAAGTCTAGCCTGTGGGCTGAACAGGTGAGCGGAGGGGAATCTATACTTTTGGATGCCCAACGCCACCCATACTGACCGCGAGAATGCAAAGAAGGCACCCGAGCAAGATTGGACGATCGGGGATTCGGAGGCCTTGTACAGGATCGACAGGTGGGGTGCGGATTACTTCGGGATTGGCGAGACGGGGGATGTAATCCTGCACCCGAGTGGGCCAAGCGGGCCGCGGGTGAATCTTCAGGAGATCGTGAGCGGGCTCTATGAGCGTGGGGTGAACACACCGGTGCTGCTGCGATTCGGGGAGATCATCGACCATCGGCTCAACGCGATCAACGACGCGTTTGTTCGGGCGATCAGGGAGAATGAGTACCGTGGGTCGTTCCAAGCGGTCTACCCGATCAAGGTGAATCAGCAGCACCAGATCGTCAACGAGATCGCGCGGTACGGCGGTGGGCTCGGCTTCGGGCTTGAGGTAGGATCAAAGCCGGAGCTGTTGGCGGTGATGTCGCTCACCGCGAGTAACCCGGACCAGCTGATCGTGTGCAACGGGTTCAAGGATGCGCAGTACATCGAGGCGGTGATCCTTGCGCACAAGCTGGGACGCCGGATTGTGCCGGTGATCGAGAACCTGAGAGAGCTCGATCAGATTATCTCGATGTCGCAGAAATACAATGTCAGGCCGTCGATCGGCGCGCGGGTGAAACTCGCGGTTTCGGGGTCGGGGCGTTGGGGGACCTCGACGGGGATCAAGAGCAAGTTCGGGATGACAACGACTGAGTTGCTCCGTGCGGTTGAAACACTTCGGGTTCACAGCATGGTGGATTGTTTGGATCTGCTGCATTGTCATTCCGGGTCGCAGCACCAGGACATCGGGACGATCAAGTCCGCGGTGACCGAGCTCGCCCACACCTTCGTGCAGCTCCGGGAGATGGGTGCCCGTCTCTCGTACTTGGACATCGGCGGCGGGCTGGGCGTTGATTATCTTGGATCTCGGGCCGATGCGGCGTCCTCGATGAACTACACGCTGGACGAATACGCGTCGGATGTGGTGTACCGGGTTGGGTCTGTGTGCGATGCGGCGGGGACAGAGCACCCTGTAATTGTGACAGAGTGTGGTCGTGCGATGGCGGCGTACTCGTCGGTGCTGGTCTTTGATGTGCTGGGATCTTCGGGGCCGACGGACATTATCCAATCCGGGATCGAGGCCGGCACGGTTGATTTGTCTGCCGCTCAGCCGGTTCGGGATCTTGATTCGACGCTCGGGATTGTCCGCGGGCGGGACCCGCATCTCGTCGCGAGCTACCACGACGCGATCCGGGCTCGCGAGGAGGTGAACACCCTGTTCTCGCTCGGGTATCTCACGCTTGAGGAGCGTGGCTTGTCCGAGCGGCTGTTCTGGTCGATCTGCCATGAGATCCAGCTGCATTGCCAGAAGCTTGAGGTGGTGCCCGACGAGCTCGGTGATATCGATGAGCTGATGGGCGAGGTGTATTACTGTAACTTCTCGATTTTTCAATCGCTGCCCGACGCGTGGGCGATCGACCAGTTCTTCCCGATGATGCCGATCAGCCGGCTTGGCGAACGCCCTGATCGGCGGGCGATCCTGGCGGATATCACCTGCGACTCGGACGGGCAGATCGAGGCGTACATCGACCAGGAGGGCGGCATCTCACGAACGCTCCCGGTCCACAAGCTCGGCTCCGAGGACATCTATTACATCGGGGCGTTCCTTGTCGGTGCGTACCAGGAGACACTGGGCGACCTCCATAATCTGTTCGGGGATGCGCACGCGGTGCATATCCGGATCGATGAGAACGGCTGGGCGATCGACGAGTTGATCCGGGGAGATAGCGTTCGTCAGGTGTTGTCGTATGTTCAGTACGACGCGAGCGATCTTGCCCGGCGGCTCGAAAAGGAGTGCGAGGCGGGTGTTCGCGCTGGTTCACTGACGGTGCTGGAGGCCAAGACGATGCGCCGGTTTTATGAGTCCGGGCTTGAGGGGTACACCTACCTCGACCCAGAGATTGAGCTGACCTAAGGACGAATCAATGACGAACTTTCTTGATATCGCTGAAGAGTTTTCAACGGCGGAGGGGTCACGGGTCCACATCATCCCGGTGCCTTATGACGCGACTTCTACCTACCGGAAGGGGGCGGATCGCGGGCCTCGGGCGATGATCGATGCTTCTGCGCAGGTTGAGTGGTTTGACATCGAGACGCGGACGGAGCCTCACTTGCAGGGAATCCATACGCAGTCCCCGGTCCTGTGTGAGAGCGATGAGCCGGCGGATTTGTCCCCGATGGTTGGGGAGCGGGTCGGCGCGGTGCTCGATGCGGGAAAACTCCCCGTGGTGCTCGGGGGTGAGCACTCGGTCTCGATCGGGGCGATTCTTGCGGCGAGCGAGCGTTACACGGGATTGACCGTGCTTCAGATCGATGCGCACGGGGACACCCGTGAGTCGTACCACGGCTCGACGCACAACCATGCGTGTGTCATGGCGCGGGCCCGGGAGGTCGCGGGGATTGTTCAGGTGGGCATCCGGGCGATCGACCGATCGGAGTGGGAAGCGTTTGAGCCCGGGCGGGTGTTCTTTGCGCACGAGATCCTGGGATCGGCGGATGATTCCTGGATGGAAGAGGTGCTTGCTAGATGCACCGAGCATGTCTACCTGACCTTTGATCTCGATGCGTTCGATCCCTCGCTGCTCCCAGCGACTGGGACCCCCGAGCCCGGGGGACTGGATTGGCGGACGGTGAACGAGCTTGTCCGTCGGGTTTGCCGCGAGCGAACAGTCGTCGGGTTTGATGTTGTCGAGCTCTGTCCCCACGAGGCCCATCATGCGAGTGATTTTATCGCAGCCAAGCTGGTACACCGGCTGATATCGGAGTGTCTCGCGGCTCGCAGCGGTTGAGAACCGGATGAGGTTGTTGTGCCCGGATGAGTGAGCCTGTGCTTGGATGCTAGAATCGGGCATGAGTAGTCCCGGTCGATCATCTTGTCTTCGGTGCTTGTTGTTCGTGCTCTGCGTGCTGACGATGACAGCTTGGGCATCGGCGCAGCCCAGCGAACCGACCGTCGAATCGGTTGAGGCCAAGATCCGTGAGCTTCAGGATTCGCCGGCGCTTGACGAAGCCTCCAAGGCGACGGTGATCGAGATCTATCGTGCAGCGGCACAGGATCTTGGGCGTGCGAAAAAGTTTGCGGAACAGGCGTCGGAGTTTCGGCGGCTGACAGCGGAAGCGCCGCAGCTTCTGGCGACGATCCGGGGTGAGCTCGCACTCCCCCCAACCGAGCCTCAGGTTTCTGTTCCGGAGGGGACCACACTCCCGCAACTCGAGCAGATGCTCTCCCAGGCGAACGCGACGCTTCAGGCTGCTCGTCAGAGCGTGGTTGATCTCCAAGCGGAGAGCACAAAACGCAACGAGCGGCGTCCGGTGCTGACGGATCGGCTTGTCCGGGCGAGACAGGATCTTGATGATGTCGTGAATCTGGTTGGTCCGGAAGACCCGAACAATGTATCGATGATCGCCGAGGCGAGGGGTGTCGCGAGCCAGGCGACGGTGCTTGTTCTTCAGAGCGAGATCAGTTCGATCGAAGCGGAGCTGGCGAGCTATGACGCTCGGCGAGAGCTGCTTCCCGCGAGACGCGACCGGGCGCAGCGTCGGGCGATGGAGGCTCAGAAGCTTGTTGAAGCGTGGCAGGCGAAGGTCAGTGTTCAGCGGCAGGCCGAAGCCGAGCAAGCGGCGAAGGAGGCCAATCGACTGCGGATCAATGCTGCCCGGCAGGACCCGGTGCTCAAGAAATATGCCGAGGAGACCGCGAACCGCGCGATCGGTCGCGTTGGCGCGCAGGGAGCGAGCGGGAATGCCGAGAGCTATGGGAGGCGTCTGACACGAGTACAGGCGGATCTTGCTTCGTTGAACGCAAAGTTTGCGTCGGTGAAGAGCCGGCTGAATGCTTCGGGGTTGAGCCGTGCGACCGGGCTTCTCTTACGCAATCAGTATGAAGATATCCCCAACCGGAACGAGCTCCGAAGCGAGGTCCGTTCGACAGAGAAGGCACTCGAAGAGATTGACTATCAGCTGATTGAGCTGCAGGAGGAGCGTGATGAGGCCGGGGATGTGGATCGGGTCGCCCAAGCTCTCCTTTCACAGATCTCGAGCGAGGATCTTGCCGCGAATCAACAGGAGTTGCTCCAGATCGCTCGCGAGTTGGCCTCCTCGCGTCGCGATCTGATCGACCAACTCCTTGGGGATACCGCGAAGGAGTACGAGGTTCTGGATCAGCTGAATCTGGAACTCCGGGAGCTGGAAGCGAGCGCGGAGTCATACCGGGGTTTTATCGAGGAGCGGATCTTGTGGGTGCGGAGTATTGCCGGGGGGCGACCGCCGCTGGGCAAAGAAACCGGTGACGCCCTTCGCGGGCTTACCGCGTTTTCTCCTTGGAAAGAAACTTGGGAGGTGACACGGTCGTTCATCGTTGCACGATCTCGGAGTATCGGCGTGGTTGCCGTGCTGCTGGTGGCGGTGTTCATTGTTGCGCAGTGGTGCCGGAAGTGGCTCGCAGTGCTCCGCGACCGGGTTTCACGGTACGGGACGGATTCGTTCCGGTACACGGTGTGGGCGTTGGTTCTCACTGCGGTTCTGGCGTCTCCGCTGGCTGCGTTGTTTTTTACGGTTGGGTGGGTTCTCGTGGCATCTGATGGGCAGACGCCGCTCGGGATTGGGCTTGGTGTTGGATTTCAGTCCGCGGCGATCTTCCTGTATCCGCTTGCATTCTTCCGTCACATGATCCGCCCGAGCGGGGTCGGGATCACACACTACAAATGGCGGAAAGAGTCGGTCCATCCGATCCGCGTGAACCTTCGCTGGTTTATTCCGATCGTTGTCCCCGTTGTGTGGGCGGTATCAGCAATCGACTCCTCCGTTGACGAGGGCGCGAACGCTTCGCTTGGCAGACTTCTTTTTACACTTGAGCTTCTGCTCTTTGTCGTTTTTCTTCACAAGGTGCTCCGCCCCAATGGGGCGGTGCTTCTTCGTACCGGGGCTCAAGGTATCGGTGGATGGCTTTACCGGCTGCGATACCTGTGGTATTTGCTCGCGGTTTCGCTCCCGCTGCTCTTTATTGTGCTCAGCTGGCTTGGGTTCTATTACACGGCCTTGCAGCTCCAGTCACGCCTCGAGCAGACGATGGTGCTCGTGCTCGTGCTCGTGGTCACGAGCGAGACTTTGCATCGGTGGCTGTATGTTGCTCGCAGGCGTGTTGCGGTTGAGGATGCGAAGCGTCGGAGGGCTGTTGCCGAGACCGGCGCTGAGGGTGCCGCAGGGTCTGGGCAGGCATCGGTTCGCTCGGCGGTCATCGATGACGAGAAGATTGATCTTCCCGCACTGAGCGAGCAGACCCGCCAGATCTTCCGGACCGCGATCACGGTTTCGGCGATCATCGGGGTATTCCTGATCTGGGCGCAGGTGCTCCCGGCGCTCCGGATGTTTGATCGGGTGCAGGTGTGGCCCCGCGTTGAGATTCTGGAATCGCAGATCGAGCAAGAACCGTCGCTCACGACTCGGCCGATGATGGCAACAGCAGTTCCACAGAGCGGGAGCGAACAGCAACCGCAAGCGGGTGGTCTTTCGGCCGTTCTGCTCGCAGATTCGGATGGATCAGTGGGTTCGGAGAGCACGGACCTGCTCTCGATTACACTCGCGGATATTGGGCTTTCTGTCATCACGCTTGTGGCGACTTGGATCGCTTTTCGGAACATTCCTGGGCTGATCGAGATTCTTGTGCTGCAGCGGCTGCCGCTGGATGCGGGGAGCAGGTACGCGCTGAGCACCGTGCTCAGATACCTGATCGCGATCCTTGGTGTGTTCTTGGCCTTCCGGTCGGTTGGGCTCTCTTGGTCGAGCGTTCAGTGGCTTGCGGCGGCGTTAACATTCGGGCTCGCGTTCGGCTTGCAGGAGATCTTTGCGAACTTTGTTTCTGGGCTAATCATCCTTGCGGAGCGTCCGATCCGGCTTGGGGACACGGTGACCGTTGGTGGTGTGACGGGGACGGTGATGCGTATCCGTATGCGTGCGACCACGATCACGGACTGGGATCGGAAAGAGCTCATTATGCCGAACAAGACATTCATTACGGGTGATGTGATCAACTGGTCGCTGACGGATTCTGTGCTCCGTGTGCGCGTTGAGGTCGGCGTGAGCTATTCATCGGATGTCGAGCAGGTGGAGCAGATTCTGCGGCGTGTGGCCTCGGAAAACTCGACTGTGCTCAGGGATCCCGCCGCGCAGGTGATTTTCAAGAACTTTGGGGAAAGCACGCTGGACTTCGAGCTGCGCGTGTTTATTCCTCACATCGATTACTTTGTACCGGTAAGGCATGATCTGCACATAAGGATCTGCAAAGCATTCCGTGAGGCCGGGATTGAGATCGCGTTCCCACAGCGGGATCTTCATGTCCGCTCGATCGGCGAGCTGTCGGGTTTGATTGTTCGTCCGGGAGATGCCGAGCGGCCTGGATCGCCGTCTTCTGCGTAGAACCATACAAAGCATTTGTAAAGAGCCCTGTATTCGGGCTAGAACAAGGGCTGGCGATTCCCGTAAGTCCTTTGTTTCATAGCCAATAAGAGGGACGGATCCTTTGTCTGTCCTCTGTTCTTTTGCACCCCGGCTCCGAGAGCTCAGCTGGGGTTGTCCGATTCGGCGGTGATTACTGAAACAATCCCGAACACCGGATGCCATGCCTACCACGGGAGGTCCTCTACCGGCTGCTCCACTGCGACAAAGGACTCTTCGCTGGCGACCCCGATGTCAGGAACCTGCTCGTCCAGGGCGACAACCTCGAAGCCCTCAAATATTTACAGCGGGCAGGTCAAGTGCATCTACATCGATCCGCGTACAACACCGGCGACGAAGGGGGCTCAGCAACTATCTTTGCCGGGATACGGGGAGTAGTCTGGTTAATAGAAGCGAGTTGCAACGGACGCGGCGTGATTGATGTGAGATCAAGGGCAGCCCGCATTGAAGGCATCGAGGAAGGCAAAGACATCGAAGATGTCCAGCCCGGGCACCCCGTCGAACTCTGCGACCGGCTCGCCGGCGTTGTAGGCGTCGATATACGCGAAGACATCGAAGATATCGAGAGCACCGTCGGCGTTCAGATCCGCATCACACACAACCAGCTCAATGCACTGATTCAGCAGCACATCCACGAAACCGTTGCCGTCAATATAAGTGCGGTCGGCTCCAACAAGATCGAGATCGCCATCATTATCCAAATCTCCAAGTGATATGCTGTTCCGCTCGAAGCCCGTCGCAAATGTAATCGGTTCAGAAAAAGTTCCGTTTCCGAAGTTGAACAGTACATTCGTGCCGGATTCGAAGGAGTCTCCAATGTAGGCGCCTACTGCAATATCCAGATCGCCATCCAAATCCAGATCGCCTAGCGAAACCCTGCTTATCCCGTTACCTGCCGGATAAAGGATCTCTGATGCGAAGGCGCCGTTCCCATTATTTAAAAACACACTGATGCCATTCAAAGAATGGTTGACCGCGGCCATATCGAGATCGCCGTCTGCGTCGAAGTCGCCCAAGGACATGTTTGTCGTGGAACTGAAAGGATATGTAGCCGCTGTTCCAAAGACACCGTTCCCGTTATTGAACAGAACATAAATGAAGTTCGAACCGCCGGTGGACACGGTCATGTCAAGATCGCCGTCACTATCGAGATCTCCCAATGAGACCCTATACGGATCATCGCCTACTTCATGTGAGACAGGTGCGGAAAAGCTTCCGTTTCCGTTGTTGAATAGCAGGGCGATATCGCCGCCATAACTGCCGGTCGGAACAGCCATATCCAGATCTCCATCTCCGTCCAGATCACCCAGCTCTACTTCTGTCATCTGAGTCACCGTGGTGTAGAGGTTTGGTGCAGTAAAAGTACCATCCCCGCTATTGAGAAATACAAACATATCTGTATGCGCACCATCGGCAACAGTCATATCAAGATCGCCGTCACCGTCGAGATCACCGAAAGCAACTCTGATCGGGAAACTGGATGGGGTGCCCTCTATTCCATACGGGGTCTCGGGGGCAAATGATGCATCCCCATTGTTGAGCAGCACGCTTACACCTTGAGAGTAGTTCGCGGCCATATCCAGATCGCCGTCGCCATCGAGATCCCCGATCGCGGCCCCTTCTGGAACATAGCCTGTTGGGTAACGAACCAATGTATCGAAAGCCCCGTTTCCGTTATTGTAAAGAATATTTACTGCATTACCCCAGTAGCAGAGCACCGCAAGATCAAGATTGCCGTCATCATCAAGATCCCGGAGCAATGTCGCAACCGGTCCAGAGCTGGGGGTTGCGTATCGCACCTCGGACGCGAATGTTCCGTCTCCATTATTGAGCATCACACTCGTATCACCAGCGGATTGATGCGCTGAGGCTACATCCAGATCGCCGTCGCCATCGATGTCGCCGAGCGACGCACTTCCTCCTGTGCCTGTTTCGTAGAGAATCTCGGGTTCGAAGGTCCCGTCACCATTGTTAAACATCAGGCTTATTTGAAGGCCACCACCCTTTGCGATATCTAGGTCACCGTCCGAGTCCAGATCGGCGATCGAGATACTATGTGTGCCGCTATTTGTTGCGTAAGAAGTCGCAGCCCCAAAGGTTGCGTCCCCATTATTGAACAGCACGCCGACACCAGTTGTTCTCTCTCCCGTGACCAGATCCAGATCTCCATCCTGATCCAGATCGCCCAGTGCGATGTCCTTAAACTCAGAGTTTGCGGCACCTGCGACATAAGCGACCGGGGACGAAAAGGTTCCATCGCCATTATTGAGCAGTACGCCGATGTTTTCTCGATAGTTGGGTGTGACTGCATCAAGATCGCCGTCGCCATCAAGATCACCAAGGGCCACAAGGCTCGTCTGGTCGCCCGCTTCATAACGGACATAAGGCGCAAAGGTGCCATCCCCGTTGTTGATCAATACGCTGATGAACCCTTCGATGCTCTCGTCATAACAGGGAAAAGGAAAATCTACTATGCCATTGCTGTTGACTACGACCAGATCTAGATCGCCGTCGCCGTCCAGGTCGCCCATCGCGATACCTCTTGGAGAATCCCCTACCGTGTAGCGGATTTCCGTGGCGTATGTCCCGTCGCCGTTATTGAACAGCACGCTGATATCACCACATGCGAAGTGGTTGCTGTTGTAAGTGTTTACTACAGCCAAATCCAAATCGCCGTCCCCATCGAGATCGCCCGCCACGAAATCGCGCGGATCTAGGCCGACCGCGATCGCCTGGACCGGAAAGAGGGGGTCGGGACATGGTTGTGCGAATGCGGGGTTGGCTGCGAGGGCCGGGAGCATCATGACTGTAACTATCTTTGCGATACGCGAATACGGCAGGGTCGGCATTGGATTCTCCCAGTGATCTCAGAGTACCCGATCAAACTCTGTATAGACTACAGCATGTGGAGCAGATTTCCAAGCTTGAAACAAAGAATGAACCTGCAGATGCAACGAGGCGGGCAGTTTATCACTGTAAGCAACTTTCCCCCTGCTGAATCATGGATTGAACAAGATTTGATTTGATCAATCCAGCATCATCATTCCGTGCGCCCAACTTTCAGATCATGGCGTGCATTTCAGCATGCCGTCGGGCGTTGGATGGAGAATCAACGGCGAGTATGTGGCTTACTCGCATTCGCGTCGATTATGTACGGTCTTCGATCTTGATCGGCCCCAGTTCTCTGCACAACTTCGGGGACTTGGGCTTCAGAATGAAGGATGTGATCGAGCCTAGGAATGACCCCCGCGACGCCAGAGCCTTCCCTCGGTGGCCCCTAGCCCTAGTCTGTTGAGATCTTCGCACGGTGCCCAGACAAAGAAAAACACCGCCGTGTCTCTCCGCGGTGTTTTTGTTGTTTCCGGAGAGCCTAAATCTTTCGATCTAGGCCTTGGAATAGAGGTGTCGAGACGCCCTTCGAAGAGAATGAGAGACATATGGCCGATTCTGCTCTAAGAATGAGGGTTTTCGGTATCTCATGCCAAAGAGCGAATCAGTTCTGAGCGAAATCTCTTTGGGGCCTAATTACACATTTCCGCGTCATGGACAACCAGCGTTAAACGAATCGAGGAATGCGAACACATCAAAGATGTCGAGTGTGCCGTCACCTGTGAAATCGGCGATAGGGTTTCCATCGTTGAAAGCGTCCAGATATACGAATACATCGAAAACATCGAGAATGCCATCCTGTTTCAGATCTGCTCTACACGGCTGGTTGCATTGATTGAGAAGTACGCGGATTGGTGGGTCAGCCAGCAACCCAGCTGTCACGACATCATCATCGCCATCGCCATCAAGATCGCCGATTGCGACACCGTATGATTGTTGGGTTGCCGAAAAATTTAGTGCGGGCCCAAACGCAGAGCCGTTGCTTCCAATGAGTACGCTGACACTAAGGCTTCCGCTGTTCGCGACAACGATGTCGGGATCAGAATCGCCATTGAAATCTGCTATCGCTAGACTCATGGGATCGCTCTGTGTTCGTACATGGCGGTAGAAAGAAAATCCGCCTAATCCATCTCCGAGGAGCACACTGAGATTATCCGTCTCGCGGTGGGCAGTCAGGAGATCCAAGTGGCCATCCTCATCCACATCGACTGCGATGATGTCATAGCCCAAGCCGGATGAGTTGTAAGCGTTGCGTGGTTCGAAAGTCCCGTTTCCAATACCGAGAAGCACACTAACTGTTCCAGATCCAGGAGCAGCGATATTCGCAACAGCAATGTCAGCGATAC
>JAGQOC010000233.1 GCA_020427745.1 Phycisphaerales bacterium
AGGTAGACCTGCAGCATGGTCGCGTCGATGTAGGACACGCGGATCGCGGGATCGGGGGCGGACCGCTGGGGGCGACCGGTCTCGGTCGGGTGGAGGTCCTGGTTGATCTCAGGGAATCGGTGGTACACCCAGCGGTCGAACGCGCCGTGCGAGTGTGGCTGACCGTCCGCGACCTGTTCGTCTTCGGAATGTTCCGGAGGGGTGATCTCGACGATTACCATGCTGCTGTCGGCGTCCTCGAAGCCCTTGGTGATGATGGGGAAGGGTGGGGTCTCGTGGATGTTCTTGACGCCGACGGTCCACCCGGTGTCGCCGAGCGTGAAGCGTGCGCCGGGGGAGATCGGCACGACCGTGCGGAAGTTCTGCCCGGGGACCTCGATCACGAGCGCGTTGAGGAACTGCGTGGTGCTGGTCGCCTGGAGATCCTGCCAGCGTGTTTCGTCCATGCCGATGGTGTACTCCATCGAGATCCCGGGGCGCACCGAGATCCGCTGGGCGGGGATCGTCGGGATAAGCGTGGTCCGCACGGCCTTGTCTTCGGGGATGGTTGTGCCCGGGAGTGCGGCGAAAAGGTCGAGCACACGCAGCGGCGTGGGTGCAATGCCTTCGATCGGGCCCGGGACGCGGAACCACTCCTCGCGGGGCTCGGCGAACGGGGTGAACCCGATCACGCGAAACTTGATCCTCGGATCGATCAGCGGCTCACGACCTTCTGGGGTATATGGGAGGCGTGGCTCGATGCTCAGCGTGCGCCCGTCGTCGGACGGGATGTTCTTGTCCGGCTTGCGACCCATGAGTGCATCGATCGACTCGGCGTCCGCGGGGATCCCGGCGTTGAGGTTGTAGTCGTTGTAGATCGGGAGATCGACGATCTGTCTTTGCTCGAAGCGCGGGCGTCCGTCCCAGCCAAGTTCCTGGGCGACATAGAGCACGACATCCTCGCGGTCATAGAACACCGTCGAGGGGGCGCCCGGCATCCCGGACTGGTCGCCGGCGAGCATGAGCGTGTCGCCCTCGAGCTTGAACTTCTGGTAGAACATCGAGCCGAGCGCGATGACAACGATCCCGGTGTGGACGGTGAGGACACCCAGGTTCTTGAAGTTGAACTCGATGCGCCGGATCGTCGCGGTGACCATATTGATCACAAAGAGCACGAGCACGAGACGCAGCGGCCACCATGCGTAGAACGCGGGCTCGGTCATCTCGAACCCCGGCATCCGGCGGAGCGTCGTTGAGCGGTACTCGTGCACGAAGTTCTTGAACAACAGCAGCCCGGTATCGGTCTCCGGGGTATACCGCATGATGGGCCAGAGCGTTGATTTCCAGAGGATCACAACGCCCGTGCTGAGGACGATCACGGTCACGAACAACGCGAGGAAGCGGGCCGCACGCGATGCGTTTGCCGTCATCGCGCGGACAAGGACAATACCCACACCAACCACAACGGCGAGCATCAGCAGCAGCGACGCGGCGTAGACCAGGAGTGTCGGGATCCGCGCGAGCATCCCGACCGGAACGGACGCGACGGTCGCGTGCAGGGCGATGTACACAAGCAGCACGATCGCGAGCGGGATGGAGCTGAACAGACGGAGCAGCAATCGGACCGGCGTGAGCCAGCCCGTCAGGTGTTCGTCTTCCCAGATCCGGTTGCGTCGACCCTTTGCACTCATCTGGCCTCACTTCTTCCCGCGCGTCAATCCTACGCACAAAGGGTTCAGGAAACGGTTATTTTGGCGGGAAAACCCAACTCGGCGGGTCGTCGCTCAGCATCGCGGACAGCCACGGATCCGCTGCGTCTGCCGGCACACGCAGCGCGACGATGCCGGCGGGCGTGGAACCCGCAGAAAGTGCATATCGGCGTTCGTCAAGCCCGAGGGCCAATCGGCCATGGGTGTACACCATGGCCAGCAGCGGCCCGGACCCAACACCATCTCGGCGCGTCAGCAGCCGCATCTCGTCGAGCACGCTGATTCGATCCGGCGTGTCAAGGTTCACGATCGAATCGGTCCCTAAACACACCGGGACCCCCGCGTTGAGCATCTCGCGGTAACGGTGCGGGCCGAAGTGCATCGCGGCGCCGAAGTACTCCGAGGCTCGCGGGCAGTACACCACACGCGTCTGTGTCCTCGCGAGGATCTTGATCGCCTCGTCCGTCGCGTCGTTGACATGCGCCACCAAGAAGGGTGAACGCTCCAGCACCGCTTCCAGATGAGCGACGGGGTGACGCCCGTGCCCGATGGAGTCGAGGATGGAATCATCCCAGACGCCGAGACGCTCGAGCAGGGCACGCTGCGGCCCACCGGCTTCCGCGACGAACCGATGCTCCTCGGGTGTCTCCGCGAGATGGGTGCAGAGCGGCAGGTCCAGCCCGAGCGCACAATCCGTAACGAGTGTGTAGATGGTGCGATCGACGGTGTTCGGCGCGTGCGGCTGGAGCCCGACGCGGACACGATCCTGTGCGATTGCTGGGTATTCCACATCGAAGAACTGTGCGAGACGGTCCCGGGTCTTGGGTGCGGACTTCCCGATGCCGAAGAACTCGAGATACGAGACTCCTTCGATCGGTGAACCCGCGATCGCCCGGAATGGGGCGAGGGTCATCTGTCCACCGGGTGCGCCGGCGATGTCCCCCACCGCCGCCGTGCCGCCGGCGAGGAGCTTGTCGATCCCCAGCTTCACGGCGTCCTCGATCTCTTCCGGATCCGTCCGCCTGCCTGCCCGGATCATGTCCACCCATTGGACAAAGCCATCACCCGGTTCGTGGGGCTGGACCCCGATATGGGTCAGGTCGAGGTGGGTGTGGGCGTTGATCAGCCCCGGCATCAGCAACCGATCGGGCAGTGCGATCGTGTGATCGACCGGGGGAAGGTCGGTGTGATCGATCTCGGTCGGTTTGCCGCTCGCGAGGATATCGAGGGCGGAATCCGATCGGCGGAGGACGATCGAGCCCGGTACGCAGACACCCAGATCGGCATCGCAGATCGCGGCGGCATCAATCCGGATAACCCCCTGCAGATTCTGCAGTTGCATCACCAATTCGGTTTGCGGCTCATCCGGATGGGGTGAATCGGGATGGTTCATGCGGCGTTGTCCCATCGACCGAAACAAGGGGTGGTGGCGATCATCCGGGCGTGGGAGGCTCGGGCGATCTACTATTCACACTGACCAGCGGGGCTTTGTTTCCCGCACAAGATCCACAGGAGCATACGATGCGGACCACTGACTTTCTGCGCCCGACCAAACGACTCGCGCTGACCACGACCCTGATCGCCATCGCGGGGATCTCCACCGGGTGTGTGAGCCAGCAGGAATACGACAAGCTCTGGGAGACAAACCGCTCCCTCACGAATCGGAACTCGACCCTCCAGTCCCAGCTGGACGCGATGAACTCATCCAACTCCCAGCTCCAGGGCTCGGCGGGTGACGCGCAGTCGGTGATCAACCGACTCAACGGCGAAAACCAGCAGCTCCGCAACCAGCTCTCCGCTTCCCAGAACGCCTACGGGCAGCTCGAGGATCGGCTCGGCTCGCTGCAGATGGTTACGCTCGACCCCGCGACGGATCGTGCACTGAGCGATCTCGCCGGGAAGTACCCCTCGCTGATCATCTATGACAGCGACCACGGGATGCTGCGTTTCGCTTCGGACCTCACCTTCTCGTCCGGGTCCGATGAGGTCCAGAGCCCGGCGATGGACTCGCTCAAGACCCTCGCCAATGTGCTGACCTCCGGCGCGGCAGCGAACTACGACATCCAGATCGTGGGCCACACGGACAACCAGAAGATCAGCTCGGGCACCGCGAAGCGTCACCCGACGAACATGCACCTCTCGGCACACCGCGCGATCTCGGTCCGCAACGCGCTGGGCAACGCGGGCGTGCCGTGGAACAGGATGGAGGCCGCGGGCTGGGGCGAGCACCGCCCGGTTGTCGCGAACAACGACGGCAAGGGCACGGCGGCGAATCGTCGCGTCGAGATCTTCCTCGTGCCCTCGACCTATACGGAAGTCGAATCGACACAGGCAACACCAACCAACCCCGCGGCGGTCCGTCAGATCGAAGAGCGTCCGCGGGTCGATGTTGATCCGATGAAGTGATTCTCTACATTCAATGAAGCAGCAAACCGGCGCACCGCGTCGGTTTTTTTATGCGCTTGTCCGCGCCGGCGCGATCGCAAAGAAGAACGCGACCATCATGACGAGGAAGCCGCCCGAGGCAGCGGGGAGGGTCCAGCCCGAGTTGCGGAGCGCCTGCTTCTCCATCGTGATCGCGGGCGGGTTGTGCGTGACGGACATCGCGGCGCCGTACTGCCAGGTGTACTCCTGGAGGTCGTGCTCGCTGCGTTGGGGGATCGGCTCGCCCTTGAGCTTGGCGTTGTTCTGTCTCCGGAGGAGGGACTTTCCGGACTCGGGAAACTGCTTGGGCTCGTGCTGGAGGATCGTGCCGTCCGGCATGAACTCGTAGAAATCGTAGCGGTCGAGGTCGCGCCGGACCTTTGCCCAGGTATCGTTCTTGGCGTGCTGGACGAAGATCGGTGCCTTGGGTTCGTACCCGAACGGTGTGCGGGTGACGATGATGAGCCGCGGCTGGAGCGTCCCGTCCTCCACCCCCTTCGTGAACTCATCAAAGCTCAGCCCCGCACGGTCGGCGAAGTAGAGCAGCTTCATCCAGTCACCCTGACGATCGAACAGTGTCGGCAAGTGATACTGCGGCGGGATAGTGACCGGGAGGTCGAGCGATTGATCTCCGTACCGGATATGCAGGGTCTGCTCGCCGTCGGTCTCGGTCTCGCTGAGCTCGACCGCACGCCCGTGGAACGCGAACGCGGGGGATTTGAGATCGATGTACGCGAAGATCTGCCGGTGCTCGTTGTGGTTGTAGGCATCGATCCGCTTGGCCAGCAGGACCACCGAGACGATCATCACGATGCACGAGAACACGCAGATCGCCCACCACACTTTGCGTGCGTTGCCCCCGCTGCTGGGTGCGGTTGGCTGCTCAGTGCCCGGCATCTTCGTGGTCTTCGTCCCCGTGTTCGGCGCCACCGTGGGCGTTGCCGGCGTGACCCGCTGGTCCGACCTCGTCGAAGAGCCCGGAGGTCAGCCCGTGGCGTGGGATCGACTTGTTGGCGGTCGAAACGGTATCGTGGTGCGCGAATCCCAGAGACGCGAAGAAGTCCTTGGTGTCACCCGGGTGCTGGTGCGGATGCTCGCCGTGGGTGGAGTAGTAGTACTGCCAGAATGCTTTTTCGGGATCCCCGGCGTACGCGGGGTCGTGCGCGTAGTGCTTGCCGTGCTCGGACTCGAAGAAGTTCGCGATGCCCTGCTCGCGTCGGAAATCGACGATGTCCTCGCCGCCCGTGTTGACATACGGCGATACGCGTGCGTCGAAGCGTTCGTCGCGTGCGGGGGTGCTGAGCCCGACACCCGTGCCCCCCACGACGACCTCCCCGGACTTGAAGTCAGCCACGACATCGCGGGTATTCAGATCGATCATCGAGAAAGTCAGGAACAACCCAACCCCGAGCAGACAGAAGAGCAACGCGAATGTGTTGAGGGCCTTGTCGTAGCGGAGCTGCATGAAGAAGGCGCAGACGAGTGCGGCCTTGACAATCGCGATGGACATCGCGCCGAAGACATTAACCCAACGCGGGATGTGGACCTCGAAGGAGGACTCGATCCATGCCTCGAGGTTGTAGACCCCCACGGTCAGCGCGGTGCAGAAGAGCAACGCGAGCAGGACGAGCAGGAGCGTCTGCCACGAGATGACATGGTGCGAGTGCTGCGTGTTGTGGTGCGGATCCTCGGGGTCCCAGGAGAGACCGGCGGGGTTGGCTGTGTGTGCTGCGGGCTGGCTCATTTGGTCAGGCTCCGATTAGTGAACAAGGTACAACAACGGGAACAGGAAGATCCAGACGAGGTCGACGATGTGCCAGTACAGGGCGCTGTTCTCGACCATGGTGTACTCGGTG
>JAGQOC010000037.1 GCA_020427745.1 Phycisphaerales bacterium
GGGTTTCGGTGGCCGCCGGGGTGGGTGCGGTTGTCTGCGCAGCGGGGGGGGTGGCACCCGCTTGGAGCTGAACACCGTCGATACCGAGTGCGGTCAGGGCATCGCATCCCTCGGGGAGCATGAAACCTTGAGCTTCGTCGCCGTTCGCGACGGCGTCGAGATTGGCCAGCAGTGTTTCGACGGGCCAGCTGACTGCCTGATGCTCGACGAGTGCTGCGTTCTGCTCTTTGAGGAGATGAGCGACGCCGAGCATCCGGGGGGCGAGCTGACCGATCTGCTGGTCGTCGAGCGACTCCACACCCGCGAGCGCTTTGTTCAGTGCGCTCGCGAGGGTGACCATCTCTTCGATCTCGAAGAAATCGATCGTTTTGACGAGGTCCTCGATCAGGTCGGTGAGGTTGCACGCGGCGGCCGAACGCTGGGCGGGATCGCTGAGCTGCTGCACACGGGTCTGGATCTGCTCGATGGTGTCGTCAACATCCGATGCGAGGTGATCGATCAGGTCGGTCTTGGATGAATCCAGATTCAGTGAACGGACCGAGCGACCCGTCCCGTCGTCGGGGGTACTCTCCGCAGATTCGGTGGTGTCCGGGCTGCTGGGCTCGGCGCTCCGTTCGGCATTGCCCTCGCCGAGCGCGCTCAGGCTGGAGATCAACGCGGGATCTGCTTCGGTGAGTTCGTTGCTGCCGTTGATGAGTTCGTCGAACTGAACCTTGAGCACATCGATCGCTTCGAGCAGCAGATCCATCTCCGCCTTGGTGATGATGATCTCTTGGTTGCGGGCGGCGTTGAGCGCGCTCTCGGTGCAGTGCGCGATCGCGACGAGTGGCTTGAGGTCAAGGAACGAGGCGCTGCCCTTGATGGTGTGCAGGGCGCGGAAGACCTGGTTGAGCATGTCCAGATCCTGCGCGTTCGCCTCGAGTTGGACGAGGTCGCCCTCGAGTTGCTCGAGGAGTTCGCCGGACTCGGTGAGGAAGTCTTGCAGGATTTCTGGATCGAAGTCGGAGATGGCCATTGGTGTGTTCCTTCGTTAGTTCGCAGACAGGTTCCGTCAGCGGGTTTAGGCGGCGGTCTTCTGGTAGCAGAACCCCTGGGGGATGGGCATCTGCTGGAAATCGGTTGTGAGGTCCTTGATCCGCTCGGAGTGCCCGATGAACAGCGTGCCGTCCTTGGCGAGCTGGTTGTTGAACATCGCGAGCACACCCTTCTTCATCTCGTCGTCGAAGTAGATCAGGACATTGCGGCAGAAGATGACATCCCAGGTGCCGTGACGCTTGGCGGCGAGACGGTCCTTGAGGTTGTGGACCTCGAAGTTCACCATCGAACGGATGGTGTCGCTGAGCACGAAGTGGCGTCCGTCCTCCTTGAAATAACGGTCTTTGATCAGGGCGGGTGTTGTGCGGATCGCGTAGGAGGTGTACCGCCCGGATTGCGCAGTCTGGAGTGCCTTCTCGGAGATGTCGGTGCCGAGGATCTCGATGTTCCAGTCAGCAAGCCGGACCCCGAGGGTGCGGTGGAGCTGCATGGCGAGCGTGAAAGGTTCCTCGCCGGTCGAGCAGGCCGCGGACCAGATGCGGAGACGCTTGGTTGATGTGCGTGCCTCGAGCAGCTCGGGGAGGATCTGCTTCTCGAAGACATCGAGCTGCGAGTCGTTGCGGAAGAAGCTCGTCTCGTTGATCGTGATGCGGTTGAACATCTCCTGGAACTCGTCGATCTGGTACGGGCCCATCGTGAGATACGCGATGTACTGGTCGAAGTCCTCGATCTCGATCTCCTTGAGCCGGTGCGAGAGCCTCGACTCGAGGATGTACTTCTTTGCTTCGGGGAAGTGGATACCCGAGCGGTCGTAGATCACCTTGGCGAGGGTCGTGAACTGTTTGTCGGACATCGTGACTTTGTTGACGGTGGTCATCTGATCAAACTCCGGATCGGATTGTGATGGGTTGGTTAGGCTGCCAGATTGCTCATGCGTGAGACCGCGTTGACAACCTCGCTGGGCAGGAGGTTGTCGAGATCGAGCAGGATGAGCAGCGAGTGCTCGAGCCGGGCGACGCCGGAGACATAGGCCGCGTCGATCCCGCTCGAGAGCGGGGGGGTCTTCTCGACGATGGAAGCGTTTATCCGCAGGACCTCCTGCACGGCGTCGACGATGAATCCGATGGTGTTGCCACCGATCTCAACGACCACGATCCGGGTCTGGTCGTTGTGCTCTGTTTTTTCGAGCCCGAACCGCTTGCGGAGCGACATCACGGGGATGATCCTTCCGCGGAGGTTGATGATCCCCTCGACGCCGACGGGGCTCTGGGGAACCTTGGTCAGCTCCATCATCCGGTTGATCTCTTGGACATGCAGGATGTCGACGGCGAACTGCTCGTGTCCGACGGTAAAGCTGACAAGCTGCAGCTGGGCTTCGTGGGTCTGCCCGTTCGGTGCCGCTTTCTGTGATTTCTGGTTCATAATGCTTCCTTCTGTTGGCTTCGAGCGGTTCATCGTCCAGAGTTCCCGTCAAGTCGATGGGGAGTTCCAAGGTCGGGGTCTAGGCGGAGAGTCTGCGGTTGCTCTGGTGGGTTTCGAGCCCGGTTGTGGGTGAGACCGACCCGGATTGCTTGCAAAGTGTCGATAGAACGCCGCGGATTTGTTTCGGATTCAGGACCGCGGACGCGGATCCGGACTCCACGACCGCCTTGGGCATGCCGTAGACCACGCAGGTGGAGGCTTCCTGGGCGAGCACATGCCCGCCCGCCTTGCGGATCAGCTGCGCACCCTTTGCGCCGTCCTCGCCCATCCCGGTGAGCTGGATTGCCAGCACCCGGTCGCCGTACAGCGACGCGGCGCTCTCGTAGAGCAGGTCGACGCTCGGCTTGTAGACCGAGCCCGGATGCTCCGCGATCGTCCGTGCAATCGCACGCTTGCCCGCAACCCGGGTGATTTTGAGGTGCATCCCGCCGAGGGCGACATAGACGCCCGGTCGGTCGATGACAACGCCGTTCTCCGCGAGGGTTGCTCCGCACCCGCAGATGTTGTCCAGGCGTTTGGTCAGGCTCCGTGTGAAGAGCTCGGGCATGTGCTGGGCAACGATCACGGGGACACGCAGCGTTGCGTCGAGACTCGCGAGGATCGTTTCCAGCACCGGCGGGCCGCCGGTCGAGGAGCCGATCACCACCGCGTCCACAGACGCGGGATCGAACTCGAACGACTCGGAAACCGATGGCTTCTCGGTTCGCTGCGGAGCGGCTGCCACGGCGCGTGCCGACCGGGTTGCTTTGGATGAACCGAGCGCGTGGAGCTTGGAGAGCAGCTCGGACTTGAACCCGGCGTCGTTCTGCCCGACCACCGAGGGGTCCTTGGCGATGACATCCGAAGCGCCCAGACGCAGTGCCTTGAGTGCCTCATCGCTCGCGGCGACGGTGAGCGACGAGCACATGAGCACATGGGGGTTGAACGCGTGACAGGTCGCTTTGATCGTTCGCAGCGCGGTGAGCCCGTCCATCACGGGCATCTCGATATCGAGGGTGATGATGTCGGGCATGAGCTTCTGAGCCTGCTCGATGGCGTCCTGCCCATTTCGCGCGATCCCGACGATCTCGAAAGCCGGGTCGCTCGAGATCATCTGGGAGATCATTTTCCGCATAAACGCGGAATCATCAACAATGAGAACCTTGGTCATCGTGTCTCCAATCCGGGCGGGTGATCTGGAGAGAAATCGGGCGGATCGGGGAGGCAGTTGACAAGGGTTGGGGGAATACCGGACAGTTCGGGTTCAAAAATGAGAAAGGCGGCATCCGTGAGGATGCCGCCTTCGTTTCAATGCCCAAGAGAGGACTCGAACCTCCACTCCCTTGCGAGAACCACCACCTCAAGGTGGCGCGTCTACCAATTCCGCCACCTGGGCAGTTGCGTCGGGACAACTATAGCCCGGGTTCGCCGGGTGTCGAGCGGAATCATCATTTCTGATGAATCCAAGCCTGTTATCAAGCCCGCAACGGCGGATTCGGACCTACCATCCAGCACGCGAACACACGCGTGAAACAAGTTTCTTGGGCAGGGCCGAGGTGAACGATGGGTGCAGACACGCAATCCGAACTGACTACCTTATTTACAGAGATCGCGCACCGGGCCGAGCGAGCGGCGGTCTTCGGTGGCGTCGAGGTGACGGACCAGGGCTTGGTGTGTGCGGCATGCAACTCCGCCGAGCCCGCGAGTTATCGGGTCTTCAGCGAGAAGGGTGCCCTCTGGGTGAGCCTCTCCATGAAGGACCGCTGGCAGAGCGAATCGATCGAATCCGAGCTCGTCCACTCGGGCGACAAGCTCAACGAACTCATCGACGACGAGCTGGACGATCTGGGTGTCGAGGACCCGAGATCGACCTTCGAGCATTTCCGCTCGCCGGAGCTCGAGTTCGTGTTCCGATCCAGGGTGCCGATCGACCCGAGCGACCCATCCGCGGCGGAGGTGGTGGGGACCTGGCTGCTCGCGTATGAGCAGTGCTTCCGCCAGCTCGGGGATATGGATGTCACCGAGGAAGATGACGACTGACTTTGTGCGCAGAGCGCAGCGGGAGCCTTGGTCATGCGGATCTTGATGCTGGGATGGGAGTTCCCGCCGTTCATGGCCGGCGGGCTCGGCACCGCGGTCGATGGGCTGACCAAGTCGCTTGTCGCCAAGGGGCACGAGGTCGTCTTTGTGCTGCCTCAGCCGATCCCGGTCGGGCACAAGTCCCATGTCGAGCTGATCGGCCCGCGCGTGCTCGCGGAGCGTGCCCGCGCGATCCGCACACGAGCGGTCACCGTTCCCGTCCAATCAACAACCACCACCAAAGAGGTCCGCACCGGCCTGCCCATCATCGAGACGACCACGGTCCGTGTGCCGGCGCCGGAGGTGCTCGAAGAACGCGTCGAGCGGTTCCGCGCCTCGATGCCGAGCTCGTACCCCGGGGTGGACGCGGGGGATGTGCTCAAACGCGTGGTCCGGCTCGCCGGCGGTGAGGAACTCGTCGAGGTCGCGACGGAGACCGGGTCGATGACCGGCGTGTTCGAGTCGTTGCGGACATCGTCCGCCGAGACGCTCGCGGAGACGATGGAGACCATCGTCGAATCGCTCGGCGAGATGGGCACGGGGAGCAGCGGGTACGGGAGCGACCTCTTCGGCGATGCGGACCGTTATGCCGCGCTCGTTGCCGGGCTCGGGATGACGGAACGCTTTGATGTGATCCATGCGCACGATTGGCTGACTTATCCCGCGGGGTTGACGCTCAAGGCGTTGACGGGCAAGCCGCTCGTCTGCCATATCCATGCAACGGAGTTCGACCGCTCGGGTGAGCACATCAACCAGGGCGTGTACGATATCGAGCGTGCGGGGATGCAGGGGGCGGACCGCGTGATCGCGGTGTCGCGGTTGACCAAGGCGATCGTGCACGAACGCTACGCGGTGCCCGACGCGAAGATCGATGTTGTCTATAACGGGGTCGACCAGGAGCACATGCAGCCCATGCGTGGGGCCGCGATCGAGCGGGGCGAGAAGATCGTCCTGTTCCTCGGGCGGATCACGATGCAGAAGGGCCCGGAGTACTTCATCGACGCGGCGAAGCGAGTGCTGGAGAAGACGGACAATGTGAAGTTCGTGGTTGCGGGCTCGGGTGATATGGCCAAGCGGATGATCGAGTACGCGGCGGCAGCGGGTATCGGGCACAAGGTGCTGTTCACCGGGTTCCTGCGTGGGCGTGATGTGGATCGCGTGTATCAGCTCGCGGATTGCTATGTGATGCCGAGTGTGTCCGAGCCGTTCGGGATCGCGCCGCTTGAGGCGATGAGGAACGATGTGCCGGTGATCGTCAGCAAGCAGTCGGGTGTGAGCGAGGTGCTTACGCATGCGCTCAAGGTTGATTTCTGGGATATCGATGGCATGGCGAACAAGATCGTCGCGGTGCTCAAATACCCGCCTCTGGGGCAGACGCTGCGAGAGCACGGGCGGTTCGAGCTGCGCGGTCTGAACTGGGACGGGGCGGCGGAGAAGTGCGTCAAGGTCTACGGGCGTGCGATCGCTGGAGCGTGATTCCGGTCATCCCACATCACGGTTCTGGAACAGGATGACGGCGATGGACAGGAATCCGATGATCTGGAAGATGCCGTAGCTGAGCACGAGCCCGATGTGCCGGAGCGGGATGGGCTGGTTCTGGGTGATCGCGTCGACGAGCCAGAACGATTGCATGTTCGGGATCAGCGACCACGCGATGAGCGGTGCCGGGCGGACGATGGTGGGCCGGAGGAACAGTGAATCCCTCGGCAGCGGCGGGCGGGAGAGCTTCACGGGCTCGCGTCCGACCTGCTGGACCGTGATGATAATATCGTCGATGTTGCTGATGACGAGCGCGGGTTCTTCGCGGATGTTCTTATCTGGGACGACGCCCTCGGCGAGCGGCTCGAACCGGGGGGTGATCATCCCGACGCCGTTGGGCGAAGCACCGTAATAGATGGAATCGCCGACCGCGAGTTCCTCGCGTGGGGGGCCGAGCAGGACGATGTCCATCGTGGCTCCGGGCTCGCGGAGCATGACCTCGCGCCAGGCGCTCTCGTCGATGCCGCCCATGTCGAGCACCTCGCGCATGGTCACATAGTCGCGCGGGTTGAGCCCGTTCTCGGTGAACTCGTCGGTGGTGAGCCCGCGGCGCTCAGCGGCGAGCTCAAGAACCCTGTCCCGCTGGAAATCGAAGGGGTCGAGCCCGGAGGGCGTGAGGGTCAGGGCGACCTGCCCGAAGCGTTCGTTGTTGTAGACATTGCGCCCGACGATGTAGTTGGACAGCAGCCCGCCGAGGAAGATCACCGCGCAGACGACGATTGTCATGACCTGCCCCAGCCGCGTGGACGCGGCGGTCGCGACGGCGGTCATGACCATCAGCGCCATCGAGAGCGAGAGACACGCGAGCATGATCTGGGGCTTGAAATCGGTGGAGAGGCGTTGGAGCTCCCAGTCAGGGTTGATGAGCAGCACGCCGAGGTACGCGACCCAGATCAACGGCAGCAGGAGCAGAGAGAAGGTCTGGGCAAAGGACCAGTCATACATATAGTTGCCCGCGCCCGCGATGAGCATCGAGAGCCCGATCGCGCCGAGCCCGAAGGTCATCACGGGCTGGTCGATGGTGTCGGCGGCGGTCGTGAGCACGCCGTGGCGGATGCCGAGCAGCAGGAAGGCGATCATGATCCCGGTCGCGACGAGCATCGCGCCGGCGACGCCGAGGTATTTCCCGAGGATCACACTCGTGCGGTTGATGGGCTTGGAGACCACGGTGAGGATGGTTTTGTTCTCGATCTCGCGGGAGATGGTCGCGGTGGCGATGAAGGCCGCGAGGATGATGCCGCAGACGAAGACCGTTGCGAGCGACACATCGAGCATCATTTTGTCGTCGCCGGTGACCTCGCCCGGGACCTTGTTTTTGCCCATCGTGAAGCCCGAGATCCATGTATTGAGGACCTGGAGCAACGCGGAGACGAGCAGCATCACAAAGAAGACCGGCTGGCGGACGCTCTCGATAAAAGCGTTTCGGGCGATGGGGAGGATGGGAGAGATCATGCAGCGGTGATGGTAGGGGGGAGTCGGGGTGGGGTCGACGCAGCAACGGATACGACGATCCGACGCAAGAGTTCGGGGTCGGCGGATATTGATTGTTGCTGGGGCGAACCCCACAGCGAATCCGGGCGTAGGGGGTTCGGCAGCGGTTGCGCGATGCGACTGCTGGTTTCCGTCCTGTACGGGGTGCGGATGGAGCGGATCCCGGCACTGATCTCGGGCGGAAACCCGCGATGCTGGACACCGGGCGGGCACGCGCCCACAATACCCGCACGGGGGGCGTACACTTCGGATCCGCGAACGCGGGAATCAGAGGCGTTGTCGTGCACACGATGACAGGGACAGCTACGCCGATACCCGATTGATCCCAAGAGGAAAGAACTTCCACCATGATGAAGGGCGACTACCTCACCTATCGCAGAGCATCCTCAATCAGCCTCTTCGGGCTGATCCTCCAGGGATTGCTCGCGTTGACCATGCTGCTCTACGGCATGTACGGCAAGGACCATGCGGCGACCCTGGCGTCGATCTATCTGGGCTCCGGGATGCTCGTCTGGGCGGTCCTGCTGCTCGTGTTCGATCAGCAACGCCGCGAGCGGATCGAGGCGCTCGAGAGCGAGCAGCTCGCTTCTTCCGGCGCGAGCGCCGCGAGCGCGTTCGAGGGGGTCAGCGACGACCTTCGCGTGGCGGCGCGGCGGCTGAGTTTTATCCAGAAGTGGATTGTCCCGCTCGGCGGGCTCATCGTCGCGGGGATCAACCTCTTTTTCGGCATCCGCGGTGCACGCTCCTGGTCGCTGGAAACCACGGATCGGATGTTCAACGCCCCGACACTCGTCGGGTGGGGGCTCGCGATCGGGGTCGCGCTTGGGGTGGTCGGTTTCATCTTCGCCCGCTTCACCTCGGGGATGGGCAAGGAAAGAGCGTGGGGGAATCTCCGCGCCGGGGCCGCCCAGTCTGTTGCGGCCTCGCTGATCGGTGTGCTGATCGCGGTTGGGGCGTTTGTCGAGCTGGCGTTGAGCAAGGGCGTGGTCGCTTCGTATACGCCGCTGGTCGTGTCGGTGATGATGATCGTGCTCGGCGCCGAGATCGTGATGAATCTGGTGCTGGACATGTACCGCCCCCGGAAGCCCGGGGAGGATCCGCGTCCGGCGTTTGATTCCAGGCTCCTCGGGCTGCTCGCGGCGCCGGATCGGATCGCGGAGAACGCTCGCGAGGCGCTCAGCTACCAGTTCGGCGTCGATGTCACGAGCACCTGGTTCTACAAGCTCATCACGCGATGGGCGATCTACCTCGTCGCGGGCGGGATGCTCATCGGGTGGCTGATGACCTCGCTGGTGGTGGTGCAGCCTCACGAGCGGGGTTTGATCCTGACGAACGGGCGGATCAGCAAGCCGCTCATGAGTTTCGACGGGGACAACGAAGAATCGGCGGGCGATATCGGCCCGGGTCTGCATGTGAAATGGCCCTGGCCGTTCGCGACCTACGAGACCCCGGTGCTTGTCTCCGAGGACCGCACGGGTGCGAAGGTCGAGGACAAGACAACGACGGGTGTTCGGGTGATGAACCTCGCGTCCGATCCACCGGACGACAACAAGACGACGCCGATCCTCTGGACCGAGACGCACACATCCCGAGAGATGCTCAATATCGTGCACGGCGAGGCGGGGGACACGGACGATGTTGCCGGGCTCTCGCTGCTCGCGGTCGAGGTCCCGGTGCACTATGTCGTGCGTGATGTCGAGTTGTTCGACCGCTTCGCGGGGCCGGGCGAGCGGGAGAATCTCCTGCGGATGATCGGACGACGCGTCGTGACGCAGTACCTCGGGGAGCTCCAGGTTGACCAGATCCTCGCGTCGTACCGGACGACGATGCCCAACGAGCTGCAATCCAGGCTCGAGAGCGCCTACATGAGCCTCAACGGGGGCAAGGGGCCCGGGATCGAGATCCTCTTCGTCGGTGTGCACGGCGTGCACCCGCCTCAGAAGGTTGCGCCGTCGTTCCTCCGTGTCATCCAGGCGCAGCAGAATCAGGCATCGTCGATCGAGGGGGCGGAGAAATCGAAGATCAAGATCCTGACAGAGATCGTCGGGACGGTCGAGCTCGCCGACGAGATCGTCAGCTCGCTTGATGAGCTGACCGCCAAGCGGAACGCGGGGGCATCAGACGAGGAGATCGTCGAGGCGGAGCTCGTTGTCCAGCGTCTGCTTGAGCAGGCGGGGGGCGAGGCGGGCGAGGGGCTCCTCATCGCGAGCTCGGACCGCTGGCAGCGTCATATGTCCGAGCGTGGGCGTGCGTCACTGCTGCAGGGGCAGCAGGAGGCGTACCTCGCGTCGCCCGGGCTGTTCCGCAGCAAGATGTACTTCGATGCGTGGCTCGACTCGATCAAGGACGCGCGGGTGTACCTCGTGTCCGAGCAGCTCGAATCCCTGCTCGTGCGGATCGAACTGCAGGACCGCGACTCGGGGGTTGATGTGTTCGATCCCAACGCGGGCAAGGAATACAACCCCTGATCGGGTCGGAGTAAAGGCTTTGTCCGATCCTTCTTCGGGGGGGGTCGGCTGAAAGAAAGAAGATGCCCGCGAGGGCACAACGCCCGCGCGAGCGGGCAGGGAGAATGCGTCGTGCGGAAACTGATTATCCCTCTCTCGGTCGTCGTGGTTCTGCTCGCGTTGCTCGCGTTCAGCACGACCTATACGGTCCGGTTCACGGAAGTTGCTGTCAAGACACGCTTCGGCAGCGCCGTCAAGATCAAGGATGAGCCCGGGCTCGGTTTCAAGTGGCCCTACCCGATCGAGAATGTCACAACCTACGACAAGCGGACACGCTTGGTGATCGCGCGTTCGGAGACGCAGCAGACCGCCGACGATTTTCAGATCATCGTTGAGTCGTACCTGACCTATCGCGTGACGGACCCGCTGAAGTTCTTCAAGAGCTTCTCCAACGCGGGCGACCGCTCGGTGGATCACTACCGCAAGGCGGAGGATGATGTGCTCCGCGACCTGCTCCGAAGCGCCCTCGGGGAGACGAGCAAGTTCAAGATGGGCGATCTGTTCTCGTCGGTCGCGGGGCAGTCCAAGCTGCCCGAGCTTGAGCAGTCCGTGCTCACGACACTCAATGGCACGACCGAGAGCTCCAAGCCGATGGGCGACTACGGCATCGAGATCACAACGGTCGGTATCTCGCGGATCATCCTCCCCGAGGAAA
Organism: Phycisphaerales bacterium; assembly: GCA_020427745.1. GTDB lineage: Bacteria > Planctomycetota > Phycisphaerae > Phycisphaerales > UBA1924 > UBA1924. Next base: position 10,768 of record JAGQOC010000037.1, read on the forward strand.
CCACCAACTCCGTGATCGCTCGCATGGGCGCCAACCGCGACCGGCTCGCCGAGCGGTACGAGTCGGAGGGACGCTCGCAGGCGCGGGCGATCGAGGCCGAGGCTCTGAGCCAGGCGGCCAAGATCCGGGCGTTCGCTGAGCGGCGAGCCGACGAGATCCTCGCGAAGGGTGAGGCGGAGGCGGCGCCGTATCTCGCGATGCAGAATGTGAACCCGGACCTCGCGGTGTTCATCCAGAACATTCGGCTGATGCGGGACGCGATGGCCAAGAAGTTCACGCTGATCTTCTCCGCCGACGACTACGGCATGCAGGTGTTCGACCCGAATGTGCTCAAAGACGCGGGGGGGACACTCCCGGTGCCCAGCCAGATGCGCGGCGCGGGTGATGAGCAAGCCAGCGGTTCGGAGGGCTGATCCATGGATGAGCATCACGACGAACAGTTGAATCACGAGCACGAAGAGCAGACGCCGATGAGCACACGTCAGGCGTCGGTGCAGCTGCGTGATCGGTCGCAGACCAGACGGCGCGAGCAGCATCGGCGGATGGACGCGGCGAACCAATCGCTTGCCGACGCGCTGCGGATCACCTACAAGCTCCTCCAGGCGGGCATGTTCGTGCTTGTGGTGCTGTACCTCATCAGCGGGCTGCAGTCGATCAACGAGGGGCAGCGCGGCATCGCGGTGCGTCTGGGCAAGATCGTCAACCGCAACCTCGATCCCGGGTTCCAGTGGAGCTGGCCTTACCCGATCGGGGAGATCGTGCGGGTGGACGAGGGATCCGTCGAGCTCCCGATCGGGACATCCTTCATGCCCAGCCTCCCGGGCAACGAACGCCAGGAGTCCCGCGCTATGGAGGCGGACATCGACAGCTTTAGCTCGTCGCGTCAGCTGAACCCCGAGCGGGACGGCTCGAACCTCACCGCGGACCTGAACATCGCTCATACCCAGTGGCGTGTATACTACCGCCGATCGAACCACGCGGACTTTGTTTCCAATATCCTGCCTCAGCAGGAGAACACGATGGTCCGCGTCGCCGTCGAGCGGGGCGTGGTGCAGTCGGTCGCGACCATCCCGATCGACGAGCTGCTCAAGAACTCCAACGAATCGATCTCCGCGCGTGTGCGGGAGATCGCCCAGCAGTCGCTCGACAAGGTGGATTCGGGCATCTCGATTGATCGGGTCGTGCTGGCCCGCAAGAGCCCGCCGCTGTCGCTGATGGAGCAGTTTACCAATGTTCAGTCGGCGGCCCAGAACGCGGGGAAATCGCGTGAGGAGGCGTTGCTGAAACGCGAGCAGACGCTCAACGATATCGCCGGCTCCGCGTCGTCGGTGCTGATCGAGCAGATCAACGAGTTCGAGCGGCTCACCGAGATCGGCGACGAGAAGGGCGCGGAGGCGAGGCTCGCGATCATCGACCGGTTGCTCATCGGGGAGCCCGTCGAGATCGATGGAAGGGTCATCAGCGGGCAGGCATCGGGTGTGGTGAGCGAGCTGGTCAACGACGCGACCGCGACCGCATCGTCGCGGATCACTCGGGCGATCGCCGAGTACCAGCTCTTTGAAGCCAAGCAGCAGCAGTACGAGGCAAACCCCTCGCTGATGATCGCCCGCGACTGGTCGGGCGCGATGAGCGAGTTCCTGAACAAGGACTTCGTCTCCTCGATGATGCTCCCCACGGGTGTGCAGGCGGAGATGCTGATCAATAACGACCCGGACATCCTCAAAGAGATTGAGCGGAGAAAGAAAGAGAAGCAGTTCAACGACGCGTACGAGAAACGGATGGACCTCTTCAGGCGCGACCTCTACAAGACGCAGCGAGGCATCCAGGAAAAAGAAGAATGAGCACCACCGCGAGCCAACCCGCGCCGTCCCCCGCATCCATCCAGCGTGAACGCAGGCCCGTCGTTGCGTGCCAGCAGCTCACCAAGACCTTCAAAGATTTCTGGATGCGTGATCGCGCCCGGGCCGTCGATCGGCTGGACCTCGTCATCAACGAACGCGAGGTCTTCGGGCTCCTCGGGCCCAACGGCTCGGGAAAGAGCACGACGATCAAGCTCATTCTGGGTCTGCTCAAGCCCACGAGCGGGCGGGTCATGGTGTTCGGCAAGTCCCCGAGCGATGTCGCGACCAAGTCACGCATCGGCTACCTCCCCGAGGAAAGCTACCTCTACCCGTTCCTGAATGCACGCGAGACGCTCGAGTACTACGCCAAGCTCTTCAGCATCGATGCCAAGACACGCACGCGTCGGATCGACGAGCTGCTCGACATGGTCGGGCTCACCCACGCCCAGTTCCGCCCGGTGCGTGAATACTCCAAGGGCATGCAGCGCCGCATCGGGATCGCCCAGGCGCTCATCAACGACCCCGAGCTGCTGATCCTCGACGAGCCGACCACCGGGCTGGACCCGATCGGTACGCGGCAGGTCAAGGACCTGATCCTCGAGCTCGGGCGGCGGGGCAAAACGGTGATCCTCTCGAGCCATCTGCTCACCGATGTCGAGGATGTCGTTGATCGCATGGTGATCCTCTACGGCGGACGGATCCGCGGCGAGGGATCGTGCGACGAGCTGCTGACCGCTGGCGACCGCACGACGATCGAGACCGACACGCTCGATGACGCAACGATCGCCGAGATCGACGAGGTGATCCGTCGACGGTCCAACGGCGAGCAGTCGATCCGCTCGGTCAGCGCCCCCAGACAGAAGCTTGAGGAACTCTTCCTCGGGATCGTTGAGCAGGCACGCGAGGAGCAGGCCGAGACCTCGGGCGCGACCGAGGGCGGCACGACCGCGTCGTTCCTCAAGGGTGAGGACGCCCCGGTCGTCGAGGGTGCGGCCTTGATCTCAAGCCTCGTTGCGGGCGAAGCACTCGGCGAGCCCGACGCGCCCGCCGAAGATTCCCGTGCACGCGGGGAAGCCGTCAGGGAAGCCGAGGAGAGCGAGGATCTGCTCGATTCGCTTTTGCACCCGCAGGAAGCGGCGCCCGAGCCGGAGAACATCCCGCAGGGGCGGGTGCTGCCGAAGGACGATGATGTAGATCTCGGCGTGATCGGCTCGCTGATCGAAGACGAAGAAGACAGTGACTCGGACGCGGATCCGTCGAAGGAGTCGGGCCGGTGAAACTCAGGGCGTTCCTCGCATCCTGTGACCGGCTGCAGCGATCGAAGAAGTTCAAGATCGTCATGTCGATCGTTGTGCTGGTCCTCGCGGCGGCGTCGATCGGCGCGTACGCCGTGGCGGTGACCTCGACCGAGCGGGTCGCGGTGGAACTCCCGGCGGATATCCCGCAGACGATCACGGACGCCGACGGCAACGAGATCGTCAACCCCGCGGTGGCGATCGCGAATCAGCTCAACAGCGTGCTGACGGGATCACAATCCCCGATGGATGTCGCCATTCTCGGCGTGATCTCCGCGATTGTTGTGCTGGTCGTGATCTGGATGGGGCTGTTCCTGACCTACCTCGCGTTGAATCTGATTTTCGGAGCATTGTCGGCGGTCATGCTCTATTCCGGGGTGGGGTGGATCGAGAATCTCGGGCTGGTGCTCGTTGCCGCGGTGCCGCTGGTGATGAGCTTCGCGGCGTTGATGCAGGGTCTGCGGATGCTGTACTCGTTCTCGAACCCGATCCTGGCGATCGCCCGCAATGTGCTCTCCGAGGCGCTGCGGATGAAGATATCTCTGGTGTTCATCATCCTGCTGATCCTGCTGATGGCGACGATGCCGATGGTGCTCGACCCGGACCAGACGCTCCGCTACCGCGTGCAGTCGTTCCTCCGCTATTCCACCGGGATCTCGTTCTGGTTGATCGCGTTGCTCGTTGTGTTCTTCGGGGCGGCGACGGTGACCTTCGAGCAACGGGAGAAGGTGATCTGGCAGACGATGACCAAGCCGGTGGCGGCGTGGCAGTATGTGCTGGGCAAGTGGCTCGGGGTGGTCTCGCTCGCCGCGGTGCTGCTCGGGGTCTCGACGACCGGCGCGTTCGTGTTCACGCAGTACCTCCGGGCCCAGACCGCCGAGGGCGAGATCGCACCGTATGTTTCCAACAATGAGCTGGGGATCTCCCCCGATCGGCTGATGCTCGAGACGCAGGTGCTCGCGGCGCGGAGATCCATCTATCCGGTCGTGCCGTTCTCGCTCAACGATCCTCGCTTCGACGAGGAACTCGCCCAGGAGATCGAGTCGCAGCGTCAGCTCCAGGGTGAGGACTACAACCCCGCGGGGTGGATCCGTGACGGGATGCGCAAGAAGTTGTTCACGGACGCGGTCGCGGCGTATTGGGCGATCGACCCCGCGACGGAGGGGTACGAGGAGTTTACTTTCTACGGGCTCGGAGAAGCGAAACGCAAGGGGCTGCCGCTGACCTTCCGCTACAAGATCAACGCGGAGGGGAACCCGCCGGACAAGTTCTACGCGTTGACCTTCGTGATGGAAGACTCGTCGATGATCCACTCGCCCAGAACCGGGCTGGGGTTCTCGCACACGCAGTCGATCTCTCCTGACTTCATCAACGACCGCGGGCTGCTGCGGATGCAGATCCTCAATGGTGATGCCCAGGTCCTCCCGGACGGCTCGATCTCGGTCAGCCCGAACCCGGC
>JAGQOC010000234.1 GCA_020427745.1 Phycisphaerales bacterium
GCGTTGACGATCTGGACCATCGCGACCAGCGACGCGGGCTCGCCGTCGTATCGGTCCCGAGCCCGGTCGTAGTAACGGATCGCGTCGTCGTATTCACGCAGATCGAACGCACAATCCCCGAGGTAGAAGTAGGAGTTCCGCAGCGCCACGGCCTCAAACATGCCCAGCGTCCTCGGCGCTCTCGCCCCGAGGACCCGGATCGCCTGCTCATACCAGACCATCGCGTCGCGACGGTGCTGATCGATCTTCCCGAGCCGAGCGTTCCGTTCCGTCGCGGGCATCGCCTCGACCAGCGAGTCCTCGATCTCGTCGGACAACCTCCGGTGGGCGTCGGCGAGCTTGAAGTTCGCGACACCCGCCTCGATATCGTTCGGGTACCGCTCCAAAAACTCCGTATACCGCTCGATCGCCCGCTGCGGACGATCGGTCCGATCGTAGAGACCGGCGAGTTCGAGCAACGCATCGCGGAACATCTCGGTCTGAGCCGTGCCCATCGAGCCGTCGATCGCGGAGACCAGGAGCCGCTCCGCCTCCTTGTCGTTCTCCGCGTCCTCGTCGTACAGATAGGCCTGCGCCAGCGGGACATGGCTCGCGTCCGCGAACGGCCCGATGTCCGCCCCGCCGCTGCCCTCGCGGGCGTCGATCAGGTCCGTGTACTCGAGCGCCGCGGCGTCGTAATCCCCCATCGATCGCAGCGCCTCGGCGAGCCTGAACTTTGCTTCGGCGTAGCGTGGATCGGAGGGCATCGAGTCCGCGTAGGTTTTGAACGCCGTGATCGCTTCGAGCTGGTCCCCCGCCCGATCAAACAGGTCCGCCGCCTCCCAGAGCGATTCGGCGTACTTCGGGAGATTCGTCACCACGAACCGCTCGGCGTGCACGCGATAGTTCGTCGCCGCCGCCATCATGTGCCGCTGCACCTCCGCCCGTGTGGACGGATCGAGCGCCGAGAGCTTGCGGATGTCCGCCTCCGTAGACCCGAGCAGTTGTTCCGCGGCCTGCTTGTGCCCCTCCGCGAGCATCTGCAGCACCTCCGCGGGCAGCTCCTCGTCTTTGTAGAGTTCTTCACCCAGCTCTGCGTAGTGGATCGCGTCGACAGGCATCCCGGCACCGAGCGAGTCAGCCGCCCGATCGAGCAGGCTCGTGAGCACCTGGCGTCGGCTCGGGTCCGCTTCGATCTTCAGCCGATCGTAGTTGCTCACCAGCGTCTCGTAGGCCTCGAACGCGAGAACAGTCTCGTTGAGCGCCGCTTCGGTTTCTCCGAGCCCGAGCAGACCCCAGGGATACGCGATCGACGACGAGTGCCGATCCACGATCTCGCTGAATGTGTTGCGTGCAGCTTCCGTCTCGTCGCGGATGACCTCGAGCTGCGCGCGCGCCAGGAGGATCTCCGGGTAGTGCTCATCACCCGCGGCGGAGAGGTCCACCGCGTGCTGGACCTGCTTTTCTGCCTCGGTGTTCGCCCCGACCTCCATATACGCCCGAGCCAGGATCAGGTGCAGGCGTGACCGCCCCACAACCCCCGCCCGCTCGAGCCGGGGCATGGATCGGAGCAAACGCGTGATCGTCTCGTCCGCGTAGCCTTCCGCGAGCCGGATCCGCGCCTGACGCTCGAGCGCCCAGACCGTGTCCTCGGGCGAGAGCTGGGCGTCGGTGAGCATGTCCGCGAGCAGCGACATCGCACGCTCCGTGTCCGGATTCGGACGATTGAGCAGCTGATCGATCGAGCGCTTGCGGATCTCGTCGGCGAGCACCTGCTCGCCCATCGGGATCTCCCGGGCCCTCTCGAGCGCGAGGTCGATCTCGCCGCGTGCGAGGTAGGTCCCCGCGAGCGCGGTCAGGTCTCTGGGCGCCAGCGCCCCCCCGAGCCGTTCAAACTCGAGATACTCGCGGATCACCGAGATGTTGTTCTCGTCCAGGTCGAGCTTGCGTTTCTGCTGCCCGCGGAAGATCGCTCGCGCCTTGGCGAGGTGGTACCGCCGCTCCTGCTCCTGCGTGACCGCGCCCGGCTTGGTGATCCAGGGGTAGGCCTTCGTATTGAGCTCATCGATCGCTTCTTCGTACGCGCCGTTCTCGATCATCCGGTCTGCGGCATTGAGGACCGGGGTGATATCCGGATCCGGCGAAGTCGCGACGGCGAACGCGATCCCGAGCAGCAGCATGCCCGCGCCGACCAGAAACGCCGGGACCTGCCAGGCGTCCCGCCAACCGGACCGCAGCGCCTCGACAGGATCACCAATCTCGGGTGGACCCGCCGCGGTTGCTTCGGCTTCGCTCTGGAGTGCTTCTTCTTCGGACAACGCTGATTCCCATCCATGGCGTGCGCAGACCGCGTCCGCACTGGTTATCCATCGGGGTTCGGGGCGATCCATCTATAAGAAAGCTGCCCGGGAGCATCGAAAGCGTCGACACCGGGCCCGATTTGCACGCGGATGCCCCGCCGCGGACCTAGTGTTCCATCTATGTTCGTCGATCAGGCATACATCCAGGTCCACGCCGGTGACGGCGGGAACGGCAAGGTCTCCTTCCGACGCGAAAAACACTCGCCCAAGGGCGGGCCCGACGGCGGCGACGGCGGCAAGGGCGGTGATATCGTCTTCGTCACCGACGACGGGCTCAACACCCTCATCGACTTCCGCGGGATCTTCGACTGGAGAGCCGAGAACGGCAGCAACGGGGGCAGCAAACAGATGACCGGGGGGAACGCCCCGGACCGGAAGATCCGCGTCCCCGCCGGCACCGAGATCTACCACGCCGAGACCGGCGAGCTCCTCGCGGACATGGGACCCGGGGACATCGCGGTGATTGCCCACGGCGGCGCGGGCGGGTTCGGCAACGACCACTTCAAGAACGCCGTCAACCAGACCCCCCGAACAGCGACCCCGGGCGAGCCGGGCGAGTCGCTCCCGCTGCGGCTCGAGCTCAAGGTCATCGCGGAAGTCGGGCTGGTTGGGTTCCCCAACGCGGGCAAATCGACGCTCCTCAAGGGGGTGACACGCGCGGACCCCAAGATCGCGGATTATCCGTTCACGACCCTCTCGCCGCAGCTTGGGATCGCGATGCTCGACGCCTCGCGTCGGATCGTGATCGCGGACATCCCGGGGCTGATCTCCGGTGCCGCGGAGGGCGCGGGGCTCGGGCATGATTTCCTGCGTCACATCGAGCGGACCCGGGTGATCCTGCATGTGCTCGACGCGCAGCCACTGGACGGCTCGGACCCCGCGGAGAACTACCGGGCGATCCGTCAGGAGCTGATGGACTACTCCAGCGAACTCGCGGAGAAGCCCGAGCTGATCGCGCTCAACAAGCTCGATCTGGTGCCCGAGGCTGAACGGGCGGCTCTCGTCAAGAAGCTCCGCTCGGATCTCCGGCTCGATTCGGAGACAGAGGTCCTCGGGATCTCGGGCGCGACCGGGATCGGGACGCCGGCACTGCTCGAGGCTCTCTGGTCCTCGCTGCACGCCCCGGACGAGGTGCCGGGCTGGTAAATTGCCGGTTGTAATGCAGAATCTGCGCGGAACCTCCGGCGTCTCGGGATGCAACTGGAGTCCGATCACCTTGGTGCCGATAAGGGCGGTGACCCCCACCAAGGAGCCGCGATGAGCAACAACCCGATCAACCGACGCCAGCACGAGCGCTTCCGCGTGAACCCTGGGTACACATCCACTTCCGTGCGTGTGCACCCGGACGAGCAGTCCTTCAGCCGCAGCGGGCACATCTACGACCTCTCCGAGGGCGGGGTGTGCTTCGAGCTCGACTGCCCGATCGAGCCCGGCTCCACGATCTCCATGCAGATCGATCTGCCGGGGCTGGGTGCGAGCGGGGACATCGGGCCCGGGCGTGCGGTGTTTGTGACGGGCAATGTTGTCTGGACCGACACGGACGAACCCGGGGCGAGCCGAATGGCGCTGGCGATCACCCGCTACGACCGCGCGGGCGACAGGGAGCGGCTGATCCGGGCGCTCGGCTCGAGCCGATTCCTCCGCGCTGCGTAAACAAACACCCGAGAACCCACCACCGCCCGCGTCTGACGCGGGTTCTTTGTGCGCACGGATCGCGTATACTCGGGTATGGCTGGATCTTCCGCACCGTATGAGATCGTCCGAACACAGGATGTCTGCGCCCACACGGGCAAGGAACTGAAGATCGGCGATGAGCACATCGCCGCCCTTGTCGAGCGCCCGGGTGACGAGGCCCTCGTCCGCGTCGCCTATTCTGTCGAGGCGTGGGAGAGCGGCGCCCGCCCGCAATCGCCCGATCGGTTATTCGGGTTCTGGAAACGGATCGTCCCGGAAAAAGAGGACCGCGTCCAGCCGCTCGTCAACGACGAGGAGATGATGGACCTCTTCGAGCAGCTCGAGGAAGCGAGCGAACCCAAGCAGCTCGCGTTCCGCTACCTGCTCGGGCTGATCCTGATGCGGAAGAAGCGGCTGATCTTCGAGGGCTCAACCCCGGCCGACGCGGGCAATCCCCCGACACTCTCTCTGCGCCAATGGATCAAGGGGGGCGGGGGCCCGCTGTTCACCCTTGTGGATCCCCAGCTCGATGACGAGGCGATCGCGGACGCGACCGAAGAGCTCGGTCGGGTGATGAACCTCGACGCGGCGGACGCGTCATGACCCGATCGGTCCTGCTCCCGATCCTCCTGCTCGGCGCTCTGCTGGGCGGGTGCTCCTCGACGCCGAAGTTTGACCCGAGGACGGCGCCCCCTCCGATCGCCGCGAGCGAGCTGATCCGCGTGCACAACGAGCGTGTCGCGCCGCTCGACCAGTTGTGGACGCGGGTGAGTGTGCGTGCAGAGGGGCGTGACCCCAGGGGGGACAAGTTCCGCGAGCAGGGCGAGGGCCACCTCCAGATCGTGCGCCCGGATCGTTTCTCCCTCACCATCGGGAAGTTCGAGGAGACCTATTTCGCGCTCGGCGCCAACGGGGAGCAGTACTGGTCGATCGATCTCACGCAGTCCGAGCACAAGACCGCGATGATCGGGCAACAGTCGCTCGCGACCCCCGAGAAGCTCGAGGCACTCGGTGTCCCGATCCATCCGCACGAGATGGTCATGCTGCTCGGTATCCTGCCGATCGATCCGACGCTCTCGATCAGTTCGCACTGGTCACCCGACGGGAAGAATGTCGGCATCGAGGTCCCGGCGGACTGGGGATCCGTCGCGTTCTGGTTCGACGCCAAAACCGCCGAACTCGCGCGGACCCAGGCGTTCGACGCCGCGGGGGAACTCGTTGCGTCGGCGAGGCTCTGGCGGTACAAAGAGGTCGATGGATTTGAAGACCCGAACACGCATTCCGCTGTCCCGGGCGTGATCGAGCTGCTCGCAGTCGGATTCGACGGGCTGGTCCGGATCGAAGTCTCCGGGCCGAGGATGAAGTCGATCCGCCCGGTGGTGTTTAAGCCGGAGAATCTGATGAAGATCTACCGCGTGGATGAGACCATCGATCTCGACGAGGTCTTCGATCGTTCCGTCCCGTGATGCGTAGGCGACGATCCATCCCGCTGGTCTTCGGCGTGCTCGCGCTCTGCGTGCTCGGGCTTGGGCCGATCGGTTCGGGGGTCGGCGAGCACGGCTGGGCGGTGTACCAGAGCACGATGTTCCGCGTCCTCATCGTGCACTTCCCCCCCCGGGGCACGGAGACAACGGTCGAGCCGGGGGTCGTCGAACCCTTCCGTTCATTGGAAATCTCCCCGGAAGCAATCGCGAGCGACGGCGATCGGCTCTGGATGGTTTTTCCTCCCTCGATCATCAACGGCGAATCCCTCCGGCGCGTGTCGAGTGTGCGTGCGGTGCGTGCCTTCGATGCCTCCGGATGGGCAGTCGATCCACCGGACCTGCTCAACGCGGGGCCGATGCTGTCGGGGACCGGCTCGCTCAAGCGCCTCGTCTCCGACGCATCGGGGAATCTCTACGCACTGCTCAAGCAGGTCGATCGCTGGGCGCTCTACTCGATGCGTGGCGATCGTTGGGTCGAGCAAACGCTGCCGATGCCCAACGCCTCGGACTGGAGACTGGTCCACTGGGATTCCTCCGTGCTGCTTCTCGCGAAGGACCCGGGCGGCGTCACACACGCGTTCGAGCTTGGCGAAAAGGACTGGAACCCGATCGAGATCCCCGGGATCGGGCGCGTCTGGGATGCGCCGTTCGTGCTCGGTCGCGGACGCGATCTCGTGCTCGGCGTGCATGGCGCGGGTGGATCGTTGGAGATCCGCGTGCTCACTGCCGGATCGGATCTGCTCGTGCACACAATCGAGACGGCGCCGAGCGAACCCGGGGCTGTCTTACTCGAAGAATCCAACACGCTCGTGCTCGTCTCGCAGGTCCCGGACCAGGGCGGGCGGAGCCGATCCGTTCGTCTGGTAGAGGTTGATCTGAATGACGGGCGTGGGCTGTTCGACGGTGAGCCGAGCGCGCCTTCCATTCTCGGCGGCGCGGTGTTCCGCTACATGCTGATGATGTTCATCGCGCTCGGATCCGTCATCACCCTCGCCCTGCTCCGCCCCGCACCGGGCGGTGTGTTCCTTGTTCCAAACGGCTGGGCGATCGCGGACCCTTCGCGCCGATTTTCTGCGATGCTGGTCGATCTCTTTCTCCACAGCGCAATCATCGCCCCACTGTTCGGCGTGGGGATCCTCGAGCTCGCAACGGGGAATGTGCTCGCACGCCCGGATTCCGCGTGGATCTCGCTGCCGGTGTTGCTGCTCGCGGGCGCAATCAGCTCCACGATCCTCGAATCAACGCTCGGCTCGACGGTCGGCAAGAAACTCCTGCAGATCCGGGTGGTGCGTTCTGCATCGGGACCCGCCGAAAGGGTCGCGTTCTCACGGGTGCTCCTCCGCAACTTGATCAAGTGGTTCCTGCCGCCCATCGCGATGCTGACCATTGTCGAGCCGGGATTCCGTCATCGCGGGGATCTTGCGGCTGGTTGCGTTGTGGTGGCCCGTGCGCCCAAGCCGCTCGCATCCGACAGCGGCGAGTGATCTGAACGCGGTTACCGCCCCGGTGTGCAGGAGAGGTCGATCTTGATGCCGTTGATCCGGACCCCCATGCGTTTGGCGAGCTGATCGAGCAGCGAAGCGGGGATGGAGCCGAGGATCTCTTCGCTGAGATCATCGGGCACATCGCTCACGCAGCCGTCGGGCATCACCATGTGCACATGCGGCGCGATCTCGGCATCGAAGCGGCAGCCCTGACCGGGTGCATCCGGAGCGATCCGGCGTACGAGCCCCAGCTCGGTCAGTGTCTCCAGCGTGTTGTAGACCGTCGCAAGGCTGACCTTGGTGTCCTCGGCGTGGACCGCGTCGTGCAGTTCGTCGGCGGTCGGGTGCGTCGCGAGTTTCGCGAGCGTCAGGTAGATCAGTGTCCGATGGCGTGTCACGCGGACCCCCGCCTCACCGAGGGCGGCGGTCAACTCCTCTTCGGAGAGGGCTTTGCAGAGATGGGCGTGGTCCGGTGCCATGGGGAAACTGTACGCGGAACCACCGCTGATTCCCAGCCGGAAACCAAGAGCTCGACAGGGTTTACCGGGATTCCGCGGGCTTGGGCGCGCTGATCTGCATGCGTTTGTGCTCGATGCCCGCCTCCATGAACACATCCGACGCGGTGTCCCATCCCAGTTTTTCGTAGAAGGGCATCGCAGCGAGCTGCGCGTGGCAGTAGAGACCCGGGATACCCATCTCGCCGAAGGCGCGGGCCTCGATCGCGATCATGAGCTTGGTGCCGATCCCCTCGCCCTGACGCTGCTTGTCGACACAGACCTGCATGACCTTCGCGAACGGCTCGTCGTCCGTCGGCGCCAGCAGGGTCGCGGTGCCGACAACGCGTTCGCCCTTGGGGTGATCGAACACAGCGACAAAGTGCTCGCACTTTTCCTCGCGTCCGGGGGCCATTGCCTTGTAGCCCTCGATATCCAGCCCGACGGAGTTCAGGAGGACCTGCTCGCGCAGGGCGACCTCCTGCTCGTAGAGCGGGTCACTCATCGGGATGGACTTTGTGCGGATCAATGCGTGGCCCTTTCGGACAGAGATTAGCACACCTGCCCGCGTCTGTCACGCCCCCGCAATCAAACCTTGTTTTCGAGCCAGACGAGCCATTCCGGGTTGCCCTTGCCCTTGCGTTTTTTGCGTTTGCCCACCGCCCCGCCGATCACGGGGCTCTTGGTCCACCCGAGCTCGCGGAGCCCCAGCCCGGGGATCTCCGCACGCACACGCTCGGCGATCCGCTCGGCGAGCTCCGGTTCGAGCACACCCTGCTCGCCGAGCTCGGACTGCTCGGCTTCGTAGTGCGGCTTGACGAGCGAGACGATCTGCCCGTTCGGCTTGAGCCACTTCATCGCGGCGGGCAACGCCTTGGACTGGCGCGTCCAGCCCAGATCGATGACAACCAGATCGATCCCCCCCGCCTTGATGACCTCCGCGGGGACCTCCGCGTGGATCGCGTTGGTGCGTTCATGGATGGTGACCCGTTCGTCGGTGCGGAGCTTCCACGCAAACTCGCCGTAGGCGGTGTCGACGGAATGCACATGGCGTGCCCCGTGATGGAGCAGGCAGTCGGTGAACCCGCCGGTCGAGCATCCGAGATCAGCGCAGAGCCTGCCCTCGATCGGGATGTTGAGCTCGAGGATCGCGTGGTGGAGCTTGAGCCCGCCTCTGGAGACGAACTCGGGAGCACCGCTCAGTGTGTCGGGGATCGGCTGGTCAGGCATTGGCCGGGGTTGGGTAGCCGTTGGTCGCTTTGCCCAGGACGCCGTTGGTCATGGAGATTGGCTGGTGCGAGACGGGGACGCCGACGATCGCGATCCCGAGCTTGTCGGCTCTGTCGAGCATCATCTCCTTGTCGAGCATGATGACATCGCCCGCGGCGATCGCGAGGCATGTGCCGCCGTGCTTGTGGAGGTTCTCGATGGTGTGAATGCCAACGGTCGGGACATCGGATCGTCGGTCGTGCTGGGCGCGGGCCCCCTTGACGAGCGTCCACCCGCCCCGCGGGCAGAGCGAGCCGGTGCGTTCGATCATCCGGTCCGTGCCTTCGACCGCTTCGACGGAGATCACATCGCGATCGCGGACGGTCAGCGACTGCCCGATGTCCAGACGCAGCAGCTCGGTCAGCAGCGGCCAGACGAAATCGATGTCGGTCTGCTGGTCGTTCGTCGGGCGTGTCTGGGTCATCACGCCGGGCGACGCGAGCTGGCTCGGGATGGGGATGGTCGAATCGATGAGAGAAACTCCGTTGCGATCGAGTTCGTCGGCGACGACCTTGAGCACCGCGTGCGAGCGTCGATCATGGCGCAGGTGCTTGTACCATGCGCGCATGGTGGTGATATCGGGCACATTGCGGAGCACACGCCAGCGGTCGTGCATGAGCTTTGCTTTGTCGACCTTGCCGACCATGATCGCGTGATGGACATCCAGGCGGCGCAGCGCCCGCCCCCAGGATTTCATCCGCAGCAAGCCGACATCGCGGAAGCTTGAGCACAAGCCCGGGAGCTCGTCGTCGTATTGCAGATGCAGCCCGAGCCCGTGGACCTCGTGCCCCATGTCCCGCAGACCCTGCGCGACCAGGATCGGGAGCCGACCGCCGCCGGCGATCAGACCGATCGGTGTCGGGGGCGGAGGGGGGTCGGGGAGAATGGACAATGATCCGGCCATGGGCGTGAAGTGGTGCTCCGTAATAAAGACAGTGGTCCCTGACCGTGATTCTACCGCCTCTATCGTCGGAGCACTGACAGTCGCGGCTTGAAAAGGGCCCTGTTAGTTTGTACTACACAAAGGTTTATACCCAACGGATTATTCCGCATTCCTCTGCTGGGGCCAACGAATCGAGCGACCCGATAGAGATAGAGATGCCGCTGAACGCCAAGCCCGCCATCCCACCGCCCGGAATGAAGCACCCCAAGCCCAACGAACGCCCGTGGCTGGGCGTGCGGTTTGTGTGCTCGGGCGCGTACCAGCGGGTCTACCGCAACGCCTCGGGGACCGAGTACCTCGCCCGCTGCCCCAAGTGCGCCAAGTCGATCCGCTTCAAGGTCGGGCAGGGCGGCAGCAACCAGCGGTTCTTCGATGTCAGCTGCTGAGCCGAGCGGCGAACAGGAACGATCACCTGTGCGTACCGGAAAGGGCATGGACGCGGGGGCACCCACACACACCGAAGCGAGTTTCGATCCGAGGGATCCGTACACGCTGCTGTGCGAGCGCTGCGGGTATGTGATCGAGGAGCTGGATCGGGAGGGTGTGTGCCCGGAGTGCGGCAAGCTGATCGCGGAGAGCACGCCGAACCGCCCCGGCACGCGCTGGCAGCAGAACCCCGGGGTGCGGAGCCTGCTACGGACCTGGTGGATGACACTGCGTCACCCAACGCGGACATTGGACACGATGATCCTGCACGACGAGCAGGGTATGGATCTTGCATCCGCGTCGATCTTTGTCGGCGTCGGGCTGGCGATTGTGCTGTGCGCGCTGCCGCTGGTCGTGGAGCCGGAGGCGTTCTTCATGGTGCTGCTGGTGGGCGGGGTCATCGGGACCAGCCTCGCGTGGCTGGTGCTGTTCACGCTGACCGCGATCGAGGCGATGGGGCTTCGGTTCATCGCACGCAAACGGGGGTTCCGGATCGATCACCATGTCTCGTGGGCGATCGTCGGGCACGGGTGCGTCGGGTGGGCGATCATGGCGGCG
>JAGQOC010000235.1 GCA_020427745.1 Phycisphaerales bacterium
AGTTCTGGAACACCATCGCGATGTCTCGGTCTTTGGGCAGAACCTTGTTGACGACCCGGTCCCCGATGCGCAGCTCGCCGCTGGAGATGGACTCAAGCCCCGCGATCATGCGGAGGGTCGTGGATTTGCCACAACCGGAGGGGCCGACAAGAACCACGAACTGCCCGGATTCAATCCGCAGATCCAATGACTGAACCGCGGTGAAGCCGTCTTCATAGGTCTTCGTGAGATTCTGAAGGATGATTCCGGACATCGTGGGTGGAGTTCTCCGGGAGCTGATGCGGGGAAGTTCCGCCGCACGAATGCGTGAATTTCGGAGAAATCTCCGAAAGAATGCGTGCAAGAATAGACGATTCCGCTACGCTGTGGACGATACTGTAACTGTTACAATACCAAGCGAGTCCTTCCCATGAAGCCGATTTCTCAAAAAACTTGCCTCCTCACACTCCCCATCCTGATGGGCTGCTCCGTCCATGCCCACGCACAGTGGTCGCTTGTCTGGGAGGACGAGTTCGAGGGGAACTCGCTGGACACGAGTTTCTGGTCCTACCAGATCGGCAACGGCGAAGCCTACGGGCTGCCCTCCGGATGGGGGAACAACGAGCTGCAGTACTACACAAACCTCTCGGGGAATCTCAGCGTGTCCAACGGCACACTCAAAATCACCGCCAGAGAACAGAGCCTCGGCGGGCTGCCGTACACCTCCGCACGCATCCGTACAAAGGATCTCCGCGATTTCACCTATGGACGATTCGAGGGGCGGATGAAGATCCCCTCGACCTCGGGCGTCTGGCCCGCGTTCTGGTTGCTGCCGACCGATTCTCCCTACGGCGGGTGGGCGTCCTCTGGCGAGATCGACATCATGGAGTCCGTCAACCAGGCGGATCGGATCTACGGCACCATCCACCACGGAGCACCCTGGCCCAACAATCAGCAGAACGGGAACACGGTTCAGGACGGCACAGACTTCTCGCAGGATTTCCACACCTACGCCCTCGAATGGGAGCCGGACACGCTCCGCTGGTACATCGACGGGAACCTGTTCCACACAGTCACGAGCAACAACTGGTACTCCTCCGTCGCGCCGGGAAACAACCGCGCCCCGTTTGATGTCCCCTTCCATATCCTGCTCAATGTCGCCGTCGGCGGCAACTTCCCCGGAAACCCCAACGGGTCGGCGAGCTATCCGCAGACACTCGAGGTCGACTACATCCGCGTGTACGAGCGGGTGCAGTCGCCCTACGGCGGCTCCCCGCACGCGATCCCGGGCATAATCCAGGCAGAGGATTTCGACGAGGGATCCAACGGACAGAGCTACAACGACTGCGACGGGGGGAACAACGGCGGCGCCTACCGCGACACCGATGTCGACATCCAGGCATCGACCGAGGGCGCGTTCAATGTCGGATGGATGTGTGCCGGCGAGTGGCTCGAGTACACCGTTGATGTCGAGTCCGCGGGGAGCTACGAGGTCAGCGCACGCATCGCCTCCAACAGCACGGGCGGCGCGTTCCGCATCGAGGTCGACGGCGTCGATCTCTCCGGAACACTCAGCTTCCCGGCAACCGGGGGCTGGCAGAACTGGACCGATGTCGTCGGCGAGATCACACTCGACGCCGGGGAGCAGGTCATCCGCTTCGTCAACATGGGCAGCGCGTCGCAGGAATACAACTTCAACGCGATGACCTTTGCCGCAATCGGAGGCGGGTGCTCCAACGCGGACCTTGTTGAGCCGTTCGGGACGCTCGATGTCTTTGATGTCTTCGAGTACCTCGATCTCTTTGCCGCCGCGGATCCGGCCGCCGACTTTACGGGCGATGGCTCATACGACATCTTCGATGTCTTCGCGTTCCTCGATGTCTTCGCGGCGGGTTGCCCCTGAGCCCGCTCAGGGCTGAATGATCAGGATCGGGAGATTCGCGGTCCCCGCGTTGCTGTGCCCGTCACGGACAGTCGCGAAGATCCGATACGCACCGGCTTCTTGGGGAAGGGTGATCCTCGCGTGCGTCGCGTCGATCAACTCGATCGCGATGGGAACCGGGGCAATCTCCGGCTCGGCATCGCCGCCCTCGGAGCGGACCCCGGACTCAGGCATAACCCGCCACTCTGTCTCGAGTGCGTCCGCGTCCGCATCGCTCGCTTCGACCGCGACCTCGATTGTCTGCCCGGGTGACATCTTGGCGGCATCCGCATCCGTCTTCAGCCCCAGCACGCGTGGTGCGCGGTTCTTGGGGGGCTCACCTGTCCAGAACTCCGTGAGCACATCGATCATCTCGGTGCGCTCGCCCGTGGGGAGGATCAATCCAAACCAGGTCTCGGTTTTCTCCTGCTTGTTGCCCCAGAGGAACGCGAAGGAGCCGACGCATTGTTTCCCGAGATTCGCCTGGATCGTGTCGGCATAGTTGCGGCGGAGAAAATCGGCTTTCTCGCCGCTGGACTGCTCATAGGGTGCCCCCCAAGACGACACGCCGGTCTCCCAGAACCCGACCGGGCCAAACTCGGTGATCGCGTATGCACCGCTATAGCCCTGGTTCATCGCGCGCTGCCCGACCGTGCCCATCCCCCCGTAGCTGTTGATCCCGATCAGGTCGATATCCGGGCACTCGTTCTGGATGCGGACGGCCTTGTCTTCGCCGATCTCCGCGATCACCGCCATTGTCGGGTGGTTCGGGTCCAGCTCCTTGATCTTCGACGATGCGAGCTTGATCTGCTCGATCGCGATGTCGAGATCGCCGCCGAGTTCCAGCTCGTTGCCGACCCCCCAGCCGAGTAGGGCGGGGTGATCGCGGAACTGTTTCACAAACCCCTCGACGCGATCGAGGTCATGCTTGCGGTGTTCGGGGTTTTCGTGGTCGTAACCGTGCCGCCGATGCTCGAGCCAGATCCCAACCAGAACACTCAGCCCGAGCTCGTGCGCTTCATCCATCAGCGGCGCGATGCCCTCGGCGTCCCATGTGCGGATCGTGTTGCCCCCCGACTCTTTCAGGAGTCCGAGGTGTGAAGAGCCGCCCGCACCACGGATGATGTACGGCTCGCCGTTCTTGAGCAGCATGTACCCCTCAGGGGTCTGCTGGAGTGTGACGATGCTCGGGGAATCAAGCCGGGCTTCCGTTGTGGTGAGTGTGTCGGTCATGGATTCTCCCCACCCACCCAGAAGGACGGCGACGAACATCAGGAGTGCTTTGGGTTTGGGCATGCCCAAGCGAAACAGTTTCTTTTGCAAATTACATTCTCGGTTCGCTGAGGGGAGGAAAAAAGATGACTTCGAGCCTTCCAAATGCCCCGGTATTCATCGAAGCCTGAAGAAATTTTCCACTTGTTCGCATATTGTACAGGTTGTTTTCCGATTCCACGGTTGACAGTCTGACCAAAATCGGAGATATTTGTGTAACTGTTACATCTTCGGCCCTTCCACTCTCCACGGAGCCCGCCATGCCGACCAGAGTTCAGACACGCGAGCAGACTCGAATAAACGCATCCGGCGCTTTCACCCTGATCGAACTCTTGGTGGTCATCGCGATCATCGCCCTCCTGATCGGGATCCTGCTCCCCGCCCTCGGATCTGCACGGATGACCGCGCGGGATGTGCTCTGCAAATCCAACCAGAAACAGGTCGCGCTCGCGACCCACACCTATGCCGCGGATTACAAGGGCAAGTTCCCGCCGGTGCTCTCGAGCGGGAACTTCGTGATCGACCCGGAGAACGGGAAGATCAACATGATCTGGTACGATGTGAACCGGATCGG
>JAGQOC010000236.1 GCA_020427745.1 Phycisphaerales bacterium
GACTCGATTCTGGGGGGCAGGTCAGTGGTTCCCTAGGCAAGTGTTTGGGCAAATCCCTCTACTGGCTTGACCTAGATGCCGTAGTCCAAAGCCAGCTCCGCAAATCTGAGACATGCACAGAAATAAAATATTTCTCTGCTCCAAGACGACACCCCCAAAAAGCACAGGGTCATGCATCGAAAAAATATACTCAGAGCAACCACCGACAGACCCTTTACTTCAATGCTCTAGAGGCTCAACTTGGCATTACACCCATCCTTGGGTGGTACTCGGAAAAAGACCCACATACATGCGAGGCTTGTAAACATCAGTGGCCAGCATTTGAAGAGAAAGTCACCGATGTCAATATTGCAACTCATATGCTTCGCGATGCCTATGAAGACAAACTTGACCGTGCACTGCTCATTTCAGCCGATGCAGATCTCGTCCCGGCAGTTAACACCGTGAGGTCGCTTGGCAAAGAGGTGCTATTAGCACTGCCCCCGGGGAGAAAAAGAGCAAAGCATTTGCGAGAGTGTGCTAATATCACCAACAATATCAAAATCAAAGCTATTCGAAACTTCCGGCTGCCAAATACTATTTCAAGACCGGGTTTGCCGCCTTTAGAGTGTCCACCAGAGTGGACAATACCACAAAAATGGATCTGGAAGAAGGCAGACCCAATGATATCGGAAACAAAACCTAAGCGTTTCGATCCACTCCGGTGGTTTCGCTGGTGGGGCTGAAGCAGTCGAGGATCAGCGTGTCCTCGATCGCTGTCGCGGCATGAGGAGCATTCGGGGGGATGACGAGGACATCGCCCGGGCCGAGCGTTGTTGATTCGCTCGTCGGATCGTCGGCATCCCCGAGGTCGAAGCGGATCGCGCCCGAGAGCACGACGGCGAACTGCTCGTTGGCGTGCTCATGCGTCGGGACGCTGAAGCCTTTGGAGAGCAGCACACGGGAGATCATCATGTGCTCGCCGACAAAACGCTGACGCTCGATGAGCGGCATCGGGTGGTCGGTGTCGAGGGCGGACCAGCTGACGGCGTGGGCTTTCGGTGAAGACATACACCGAGTATACAAAGAAAACCCCGCTTCGTTGCGGGGCATGATGGGATCGTCCTGTCGGCTTATGCAGGATTGGGCAGCGCGTCCGGCGGGGTGTCGGTCTCGCCGTCGGTTGCCCGGTCGGGCTTGTTGTGCTTCGCCTTGGTGGGCGGGCTCGGTGGGCCGGAAAGGAGGTCGGCGACGGTCGAGCGGGCGAGGGATTCGCCACGCATGAGCTTGTGGACCTCGTCGGCGGTGAGGGTCTCGAACTTGAGCAGCGCTTGGGCGACGGCCTCGACCTGGTCCCAGTGCTCCATGAGCATCTTCTCGGCATCGGCGTAGGACTCGTCGACGATGCGCCGGACTTCTTCGTCGATCACACGCGCGGTGTCGTCGGAGTAGTCCTTGTCGGGGATGAATGCCTCGCGGGAGTCCTCGCCCATGTAGTTGATGAACCCGAGCTTCTTGCTCATGCCCCACTCGAGGATCATGGCCCTCGCGAGGCGGGTCACCTGCTGGATGTCGGAAGAAGCGCCGGAGGAGATGTCATTCATCGCGCGGGCTTCGGCGATCCGGCCGCCGCAGATAACACGCATGGTCGCGTGGAGCCACTTGAGCCCGTAGCCCATGCGGTCCTTCTCGGGGAGCGAGAAGGTCGCCCCGCCCGCGGACCCGCGGGGGATGATGGTGACCTTGTGGAGCGGGTCGGAGTCGTTGAGGAGCGCCTGGAGGACGGCGTGTCCGGCCTCGTGGTAGGCGACGAGCTTGTTCTCGTCCTTTTCGCGGACACGGGACTTGTTGGCGCGTCCGAACTTGACCTTGTCGCGTGCCTCTTCGAGATCTTCCTGCTCGATGAACTCCTTGTCGAGCATCGTCGCGGAGATCGCGGCCTCGTTGATGATGGCGGCGAGATCGGCGCCGGAGAACATGGGCGTGCCCCGGGCGATGCGGTCGAGCTGGACATTGGGCCCGAGCTTGACCTTCTTCGCGTGGACATTGAGGATCTGGAGTCGACCGGCGACATCGGGGAGCGGGACCTGGATCTGCCGATCGAAACGCCCCGGACGGATGAGCGCGGGGTCGAGGACATCGGGTCGGTTGGTGGCGGCAATGACGATAACGCCGTCGCCGGAACCGAAGCCGTCCATCTCGACGAGGATCGCGTTGAGGGTCTGCTCTCGTTCATCGTTGCCGCCGCCGGAGAATCCACCGCCTCGGCGTCGACCGATGGCGTCGATCTCATCGAGGAAGATGATGCACGGCGCGGAGTCCTTGGCCTGCTTGAAAAGGTCACGCACGCGGGAGGCACCGACACCGACGAACATCTCGACAAAGTCGGAACCGGAGATACTGAAGAAGGGGACATCCGCTTCGCCGGCGATCGCTTTGGCGAGCAGTGTCTTGCCGCAGCCCGGCTGCCCCGCGAGGAGGACGCCTCTCGGGATGCGTCCGCCGAGCCTTGTGAACTTCTTGGGGTTTTTGAGGAACTCGATGATCTCGGTGACCTCGGACTTTGCTTCCTCGATGCCGGCGACATCCTTGAAGGTGACGCCGGTCATCTCCTTGGTCATGGTGCGGTGCCGGGATTTGCCGAAGGACCCGATCATGCCCCCGCCGCCGGCGGCTCCACGCATTCCGCGGATGACAAAGAACCAGATGAGGGCGATCAGGAGAATAAAGGGGCCGAACATGTACAGGAAGTTCACCCACTCCGCGGGGGGCTTTTCTTTGACCTCATTACCGGTGATGGTGTAGATCTCGTCGGCGATCTTTTCACGGGAGACCGCGGTGATGGGGATGCTCACCATCGAGGGGGTGTCAGAGGCTTCCTTCTGGATGAGCTTCGCGGTGACCTTGCTCGAGTGCATGATGACCGAGTCTTCGACGATCTGCCCGGTGGTGTAGTAGGCCTGGAACTGTTTAAGGGTGATGGGCTTCTCGCGGTTGGCGCTGGAGAAGAACATGACGAGCAGGAGCAGGAGGATCATGACGACGAAGAAGCCGAACATCCCTCGTCCTTGCTGCGGGGCGGCACCTTGGATGGGGTTTTTGTCCCCTGGTTTGGGTGGTGTGTTCTGCGGCGGGGTCTTGGTGGGCTTCTCTGGCATGCTCGTCCTTGGGGGTCTTTTCTTTGGTTCGCTGCGGGGGAAGGGCTTGCGCCGTCTCCCCCACTATCGGCCAAAGAGCGGGCGATATTCCGTCTGCGCGCGGGATCGCTCCATTGTAGGTACGCACGGGGGCGGGTGCGGGATCGCGCTACCAGCTCGAGCGGAGTTCGGAGACGAGATCACGGGCGAGCTCATCGATCGCGGAGCGCTGCCCGAGTTCGAGCCGGTCCCCGACACCCCGCTCGGGCGCGAAGGTGGCGGTCGCGGCGAATCCCTCACGGGCGGCGAGGGAGTCCCCGGTGCGATTATCTCGGAAATCAAAGCGGATGGTGATCTGGACCGCCTGTTCCTGTACGAGCCCCGTCCTAGGGCTCTCGGAGAGCACAGAGAGGGCCGTGGAGGTGATCGCGCCGGTGAGTGTGGTGTCCGCGCGGTCGGAATCGGCGATGCGCCAGGGGGTTCGGTGCTGGATCTCTTTGATAATCGCTTCGGTGAGCTGAAGCTCGATGCCACGGTCCATGGACTCGTTGCGGAAAATCGGCACCGCGATGGTTTTGATCTGGGCGTCGTAGGTCGAGTCGAAAGCGTAACCCTGGGTGGGATCTGCGGCGCAGGAAGAGAGCAGCATGAGCGAAGCGATCGCGAGGATGGCAAAGGAGCACTTAACGGTCATTGGTCGGCTTTCTGCTCGGCTGTGGGTTCGCTGCTGGGCTCATCCTCAGGAACGCGTTCGATCCAGCCCTTGTCGAGCATGATATCGATCGCCTGACGGGCGGCGTCGGTCACGGGGTGACGGTTGACGAGACGCTCGAGGGTGAACTTTGCGGAGAAATCGTCGTCGATCTTCATGTACCACTTCGCGGTGTCGAGGACCTGGAGTGCCGCGGATTCGTCAATCCAGGCGAGGAGCCCCTCGGTGACACCGGACCGTTCCGCTTCTCCGGGGTAGCGTTTCGTGTACTCCTCGATGAGCAGCTTCGCATCGACGAGTCCGGCACCGTCGTAGCGCGGACCCTTGAAGCGGGCGATGTTGCACTCGATCTCGCGGAGCATCGCCTCGCGGAAGTGCTGGGACTTGGGGTAGTTTTCGCGAAAGATGGAGTACATCTCGGCGGCGAGCTTGAGCTCTCGTCGGTTGTAGTAGTGCTCCGCGAGATCGAGGGCGGCCCGCTCGGCCAGCTCGGACCCCGGGACACGCTCCTGGGTGCGGATCAGGAGTTCTTCTCCTGTTGGGCGGGCGTTGTCGATCCGGAAGCCGAGGAACTTGCGCTTGAGACCGCCGAGATAGAGCTTGGCGATCTCGTATTCGAGTTCGACGGCGGGGATGAAGTATTCAGAAGACGAGAAATCGCGGATAACCGTTTCAAGATCGAAGAGGGCCTTGTACTCTTCGTTGTTGCGGAGGCGGGCTTCGCCGTGGAGGTAGAAGCCCTGAGCGAGATAGGGATTCCGGGAACGCTTGTGTTTGTCGAGCCAGTCGCCGAGCATCGAGACAGCCTTCCCGGGTTTGTCGTCGGCGATGAGCCTTGAGGCTTCGGCCATGACATAGGCATCGGTGCCGGGCTCGGGGGCGGCCGTCTGGTTCCATGTGCCGTCGGGGTTGAGCTCATACTCGGACTCGGACGACGCGGGCTGGGCGAAGGCCGACGAGGTGAGAAACACAGCGGCCAAAGCGGCGAAGGTTGTTTTCGTGGTGGGCATGGTTGAATAAGGATAGCGTGCAGCGGGATCCTCCGGGGAAGGACCAGCCCAGAATCCACCCCCAAATCGCGGACGGAATCGTTGATACCATGCTCGCATGGATTTACGCGCGATGCGTCAGATTTCGGTGATCGCTCGGCACGGGCACATGACCCGGGCAGCAGAGGAACTGGGGGTCACCCAGCCCGCGCTCTCCGCGGCGGTCCGGAAGCTCGAGGAAGAACTCGGGACCCCGCTGTTCCACAGAACAGGGCACGGCGTGGAGCTGACCGAAGCCGGGCGGGTGTTTATCGAGCACGCGGGGATCACGCTGCGGGCGGCAGAGGGAACGAAGGAAGCCGTCCGCTCGCTCGTGGGGCTCGAAACAGGATCAATCCGCGTCGGCGCCGGCGCGACCGCGACGGGCTACCTGCTCCCCGGAGCCATCCAGGCGGTGCGTGCGGAGCACCCCGGATTACGGTTTTCCATCCGCGAAGCGGGCAGCGCCCAAGTGACCGCGGGTGTGCTCAGCGGGGATCTGGATCTGGGGATCGTCACGCTCCCGATGGATCATCCGCGGGCGGACGAGCTGATGATCGTGCACGAGATCCAGGACGAGCTGCTGCTGATCGTCCCCGACGGGCACCGGCTCGACGGGCGCAAGACTTTCCGCTGGTCGGATCTCGCGGATGAAGCTGTCATCGCGTTCGAGGCGGGATCAGCGGTGCGCCGGATCATCGATGCCGCCGCAGGCGAGCACGGCGTGAGTCTTGAGGTTGTGATGGAGCTGCGCTCGATCGAGGCGATCGTGCAGATGGTGCGTGCGGAGATCGGCGTGGGGTTCGTCAGCGTGCACGGGTTACCCGCGGGGATGGGTCTGCGGTGCAAAGACGGCGGGTTGAGCAGAACACTCGGCGTGGTTCGGCGGCAGGATCGGTTCCTGAGTCACGCCGCGGGAGCGTTCGAGCGGGCACTTTTGGGGGTGGTGTAACTCTTTGCTCACTGAGTCACGGACTCCCACGGTGTTGTCCGTACCAAATGGATCCTGTATACTGATACAGCGGGCGTCATGCCCGATGCTCAAATGAGCGGGAGAACATGATGACTAAGCGGATCATACTGAATCGGGTTCTGACGGTGCTGGTCCTTGGAGGCGTGTCTGGGCTCGCGTCCTTCACGATGAGCGGATGCAACACCGTCGAGGGTGTCGGTCGTGATGTCGAATCCGCGGGCGATGCGATCGCGGACACCGCCCGCGACGCGAAGGACTGATCGTTCATCGCATATCTTGGCTGAGACCAGCGTGTGACCGCCAGACACTCGCCTTTCGTCAAGGCGAGCTGGGGTCGCCCTGCATAGCTCTCTCTCTCTCTTAAATATTAATATTTTTGATTTATCTTGTAAATCTCATTGATTTGATTCATGGAGATTTTCGGTCGATACTGATGGTGTCCAACCAAAGGAGCACACCATGAGCAGCGACCCATTCAACGCGAAGCAGATTCTTGAAGTCAACGGCAAGGAATACTCGTATATCCGTCTTGCGGCGCTCCAGGAGAAGGGTCTCGGGGATATTGGGCGGATGCCGTACTCGATCCGGGTGCTTCTGGAAGCGATGGTGCGGAACCTCGACGGGTTCATCGTAACGAACGATGACATCGTGGGGCTGGCGAACTACAACGCGAAGAGCGTGGAGTCGGTGGAGATGCCGTTCATGCCCGGGCGTGTGGTGTTGCAGGACTTCACGGGTGTGCCGTGCGTGGTGGATCTCGCGGCGATGCGCGACGCGATGAAGAACCTCGGCGGTGATCCGGAACAGATCAACCCGGCCGTCGCGTGCGATCTGGTGATCGACCACTCAGTGCAGGTGGACGACTTTGCGACCTTTGTGGCGCTGACAATCAACGCGGAGAAGGAGTTCTCTCGTAACAACGAACGGTACACCTTCCTCAAGTGGGGCCAGGAGTCGTTGGACAACTTCCGCGCGGTTCCCCCCGCAACTGGGATCGTGCATCAGGTGAACCTCGAGTATCTCGCGCGCGGGTGTCTGACCAAGAGCGTCGATGGAACGGAGTGGGTGTACCCGGACTCGTTGGTCGGGACGGACTCGCACACGACGATGATCAACGGGGTTGGCGTGCTCGGTTGGGGTGTCGGCGGGATCGAAGCGGAAGCCGTCATGTGCGGTCAACCCGTGTACATGTTGACCCCCGAGGTTGTGGGGTTCAAACTCACGGGGAAGATGCCCGAGGGTGCGACGGCGACGGACTTGGTGTTGACGGTCACACAGATGTTGCGCGCGCACGGCGTCGTCGAGAAGTTCGTCGAGTTCTACGGCCC
>JAGQOC010000237.1 GCA_020427745.1 Phycisphaerales bacterium
TCCGCGGGTGGTTCTGGATCGAGGTTCCCAGTGAATAGGCATCAACGAAAAACCCCGGCCTGAAAGCCGGGGTCCCTGCGGGAAGTGGAGCGAAGGAGATTCGAACTCCTGACCTCATCATTGCGAACGATGCGCTCTACCAGCTGAGCTACCGCCCCGTAGGAAGCTGATTATACCCCCCAACAATCCGGGTTTGAAGCAAGCGGGTTTGAGACAATCCACGCCACCCGGGCCCGCCGTTCCACTATGATCCTCCCATGCCCACGCCGCCCGACAAGCCCGCCCAGCCCCCCGCGATCGAGGTCGATGCCGTGAGCTATTCCTACCCCGCCATGGGTCTCCGCGAGCGTGGCACCGAGGCGCTCGATCGGGTCTCCATGATCGTCGAGCCCGGCGCAAGGGTCGGGATCCTCGGGCCCAACGGCGGCGGGAAATCCACGCTCATCAAGCTCATGCTCGGGCTCCTCAAACCTAGGAGCGGCAGCATCCGTGTCTTTGGGGTCACGCCGAGGCAGGCAAGGCTCAGCGGGTTGATCGGGTACCTCCCCCAGCGGATCGAGGCACAGCGGGGGTGGCCCTTGAGTGTGCGCCAGGTTGTTGCGCTGCCGATGTCGTGCCGGCTCAAGCCCTGGCAGCGTCTGGGGACCGAGCAGAGCGAGGACATCAATCGTGCACTCGAGATGGTCGCGATGGCGGACCACGCCGATCGTCCGGTCGGGGCGCTCTCGGGCGGGCAACTCCAACGCACGATGATCGCGCGGGCGATCGCGGGTGGGCCCCGGTTGCTCGTCCTCGACGAGCCGATGGTGGGGGTGGATGTCGCCGGTCAGCAACGATTCGCAGAGCTCATCAACACCCTGCATACCGAGCTCGGGCTTACGACGGTGATTGTTACGCATGATCTCCGCGCGATCGCGGCGGTCGCCGATCGTGTCGCGTGTCTTGCGCGGACGCTGCACTTCCACGATGCGCCCGAGGGGCTGACGCCTCAGGTGCTCGCGGATGTTTTCGCGCACGATGTTGCGGGCGTGCTGGGCGATGTGCATGTCGATGCGCACCTCGCCGAGGACTGCAACGACCCGAGCCACACGCACACGGACCATCAGCAAGGCGGGGGCTGCTGCGGGCACGATCACCACGGGAGGGGATCATGAGCTGGCCCGCGATCATGGCATCGCTCGCGATCGTGACGCTCGGCGGCGGGCTGAGCGTGATCGTCGTGCTCAAACGGCTCGCGTTCATCGGGCAGGGCGTGTCGCACGCCGCCTTCGGGGGCGTGGGGATCGCGTTGGTCTGCGGGCTGACCGGGGCGACGCTCGCGAGCACCGTCGGGCAGGGGACGGTGATTATCGCGTTTAGTATCGCGGCCGCACTGTGGATCGCGGCGCTCAGCAAGCGGTCCGCCGGCGGTTCGGACACCGCGATCGGGGTGGTGCTCGCGGTGTCGATGGCGATCGGGTTTATCCTTGTGCAGATCGCCGCCGAACGCTTCGAGCAAGCACACGCCGGTCACGATCACACACTCGAAAGCATGGCGCACCACGAGGACTCTCACCACGCGATGGAGGAGATCCTGTTCGGCGATGTCCTCAGCGTGAAGCCGGGGGGCGCGGTTGTCGCGCTGCTCGCGACGATTGTGATTCTCTCGATTGCCTGGTCGATGCGCCGCAAGCTGATCTTTTGGGCGTTTGATGAAGCCGTGTGCGACAGCTTCGGCGTGCGCACCGACCGCGTGCAGCGCGGCTTCCTCATTATGCTCGCGCTCTCGATCGTTGTTGCGATGCAGATGGCGGGTGTGGTGCTCGCGTCGGCGATCTTTGTCCTCCCGGGGGCGGCTGCGTTGAACCTGACCGACAAGCTCCGCCCAGCGTTTGCCGTGTCGATCACGATCGCGCTCGTC
>JAGQOC010000038.1 GCA_020427745.1 Phycisphaerales bacterium
AGCGAGAGGCACCCCTCGTCGTACGGCTCGAGGTCCTTGGAATACTCGATGATCTCCGGATTCAGGAATGCCTGCGGCTCGGGACAGCTCGACGGGGCGAGTTCATCCGGGTCCTCATCTTCCTCGGTGGATGCCGGCGGGGGGACATGGGCGACGAAGAGACGCCAAGAGAGCCCGACCTGTGGAGCGGCGAGCCCGATTCCCTCGGCGGCGTGCATGAGCTCGATCATCCGCTCGGCGACCGCCCGGAGTTCATCGGACAGCTCGGTCGGCGGGGCCTTGGTCCGGAGGATCTCGGTCGGGTAGAGCTCGATACGGAGTTTGGAGGGATCAACAGCCATTGAATGATCGTATGCTCATGGAGACCCGCTTTGCGTGGTTGTGCGACCAGACGCGTTCTGGTCGTCTACACTGGTGGACCCCCGACCATACCGGGAACCTGCTTCTGGAGGGCGATGGACCCGTGGCATTGTTTGGAAAAAAGAAATCTGACGACTCCGCTGATCAGGGCACCGAGGATGTGACCGTCCCGTCCGTGTTCAGCCCCAAGAAGGCGGTGGCGTTCTTTGATCGTGCGGAGACCGTTCACGACTCGGGGAACTATGAGTTCGCGATGCAGATGTGGCTCAGCGGGCTCCGCTTCGATCCGACCAATCTGGACGCGATGAAGAAGTTCCTCCGCTCCGCGGAGGTCTTCTCGGTCGAGAATCCGAAGAAAGGGGTCTCGAAGGAGACGAAGAACCTGATCCAGACCAAGGGCGATGTCGGGAAGTTCATCTCCGCGTTGCTCGACTTCGGGCTCAAACCCATCGATACCTCCAATGCGATCCGGGTGACCGAGACCGCCGCCAAGCTGGGGCTCAAGGAGCAGACCCAGATGCTCGGCGACCACGCGCTCAAGCTCGCTCAGAACGACAAGAAGCCCAGAAAAGACATGTTCATCAAGCTGCTCGATGCGTTCGAGGAGGTCGGCGCGTTTAAGCTCGCGGCGGTCGCCGGCGAGAACGCGATGCAGATGGATCGTGCGGACGGGCCGCTGCAGGTCCGAGTCCGGAACATGCTCGCGCAGTCGACCATGTCCTCGGGGGGATACGACAACGACGAAGCGGGGGGGTTCAAAAAGAACATCCGCGATGTCGAGAAGCAGCTTGAGTTGTCCCAAGCGGATTCTGCGTCCAAAACCCAGTCGACCAAAGACCAGATCGTCGCCCGCACGGCCAAGGAGTATGAGCAACGCCCGGACGACCTGGCGACCCTCCAGAAATACGCTCAGGCCCTCGAAGAACGCGGGAAGAACAGCGACGAGCTCAAGGCGATGACGCTGTACTCCAAAGCGTACAAAGAGACCAACCAGCCACGCTATCGCATGAAGGCGGGCGAGATCCAGCTCCGCAAGAGCCGTCGCCAGCTCGAGAAGTACAGAGAAGCCGCCGCGGCATCTCCGGACGATCTTGCGATCGCCGAGAAGCTCGATGCCGCGGGCAAGGCGTACAAGAAGCTCCAGCTCTCGGAGCTCGAGTTCCAGGTCGAGAACTACCCGACCGATCTCGGGCTCAAATACAAGCTGGGGAAGATCTACTTCGAGGACGAACTCTTCAAGGAAGCGATCGAGCAGTTCCAGATCGCCCAGACAGACCCGAAGCTCAGGCGCGATGTGCTGAATCTCATGGCCCAGTCGTTTGTGAAGCTCGGGGGCTGGGAGGACGCCGCGATCCAGACTTTCGAGCAGGCGATGGGTGACAAGACCGACGACTCCTCGGATCTGGGAATGGAACTCCGCTACGGCTTGATGGACGCCCTGCAGATCAAGGCCGCGAAGGACCACGATCTGGCATCCGCGCAGCGGGCGGACAAGCTCGCCGCGGGCATCGCGATCCAGAACTTCAGCTACCGCGATGTCTCCGATCGCCGCGAGCAGATCAAGAAGCTGATCGGCGAGCTCAAGGGCTGAGATGAGCCGGAAGCAAGACAAGGCGGTCGCGATCATCCCCGCACGGATGGGCTCGACGCGGTTCCCGGGCAAGGCGCTCGCCGACGAGACGGGCAAGCCGATGGTCGTGCATGTCTGCGAGCAGGCGAGCAGGGCCGAGTCGATCGAGCGGGTGGTCGTCGCGACGGACGCGCGGGAGATCTTCGACGCCGTGAATGCCCACGGGTTCGACGCAGTGATGACCTCGGATGAGCATACGAACGGGAGCTCGCGGCTCGCCGAGGCCGCCGAGACCCTCAAGCTCAAGGGAGTCCAGTGGATCGTGAATGTCCAGGGCGACGAGCCGGAGATTGAGCCGGAGTGTATTGATGCCGCGGCCCGCGCGACCGGGATGCTTGGTGATCCCCCCTTGTCACGGTTCGTTCCCTACGGCCCTTCCGTGGGCACGGTCGCGAGCCCGATCACGGACCCGGCGGATTTCGAGAACCCGAATGTGGTCAAGGCGGTCGTCGGGATTCTGGAGCCGGATGTCGGGGTGGGCAACGGGCTGTATTTTTCCCGTTCGCCGATCCCGTATTGCCGGGATGGTTTGGTGGGGAACACGCCTCTGCGTCATGTGGGGATTTATAGCTATACGGTTGCGGCGTTGCGTCGCTACCTGAGTTGGGAGCCCACGCCGCTGGAACGCACGGAATCACTCGAGCAGCTCCGATGGCTCGAGCACGGGCACGCGATCGCGGTCGCGGTTCGTGCATCATCACACACCGGGATCGATACGCCGGAGCAATACCGGGCGTTCGTGGAGCGTTGGCACGCAAAAAACTGAGCGTCTTTATCCACAAGTTCGGGCGCCCGGTTGCACGCCGGGGTCCCGGGTTGGTACGATCAGGGATGCCCCAACCGAGTGAGCCATCTGATTCGTCGTCGAGGAAAGCCCCGCAGGGCATGGAGTTGCTCGCCGAGGCCGGCGATCGGTCCATGGCCAACTCCGAGTTCTACTCGCCCATCCCCGACGGATACAAACTGGGCAACCACAAATATGTCGTGATCCTCGGGACCGTGATGTCCGGGCTGGGAAAGGGCATCTTCAGCTCCTCGATGGCCAAGGTCCTGAAAGACAAGGGGCTTACGGTCGCGCCGATCAAGATGGAGGGGTACCTGAACATCGATTCGGGGACCCTGAATCCGTACCGGCATGGCGAGGTCTTCGTGCTCGAGGACGGCACCGAGTGCGATATGGACCTGGGCACCTACGAGCGGATGCTCGACCAGGATCTCTCAAAGCGTAACTTCGTCACCTCCGGGCAGATCTACTCCGAGATCCTCGATCGCGAGCGTCAGGGTGTCTATCTCGGTCGCGATGTCCAGATGATCCCGCATGTCACCGGCGAGGTGAAACGCAAGCTCCGCGAGCTCGCTCTCCGCGGCGATGGGAACAAGCCCGCCGATGTCGTCTTTGTCGAGGTCGGCGGCACCGTCGGTGACTACGAGAACGGCTTCTACATCGAGGCACTGCGAGAGCTCGCGTTCGAAGAAGGACCGGGCTCTGTTTGTTTCGTGGCGCTGACCTATGTCATCGAGCCGCAGGCGCTCGGTGAGCAGAAGTCCAAGGCCGCCCAGCTCGGGATCAAGCGTCTGATGGAGTCGGGTATCCAGCCGCACATGATCGCGTGCCGAGCGAACAGCCCGGTCGAGCCCAAAGTGATGGAGAAGATCGCGATGTTCTCCAATGTCCCGATGGGACGAGTGTTCTCCATGCACGACCGCGAGAGCATCTACACCATCCCGGACGAGATCCGCGCCGATGGGCTGGACCGCGAGATCCTCAGCATCCTCGATCTGCACAACCGGGTCGACGCCCGCCGGGAGGACACCGCCCGTAAACGCTGGGCGACCTTTGTCGACGGGCTGACCGCGGAGAAGAATCACACGGTGAAGATCGGGATCACGGGCAAGTACGCGGATCTCCGCGATGCGTATGCGTCGATCGACAAGGCGCTCGAGCACTGCAGCGCCCACTTCCGCACGAACATCGAGCAGGTCTGGGTCGAGACGAGCGATGTCAACGATCGCAATGTCGCCGGGCACCTCGCGGACCTCGACGGCGTGATCGTGCCCGGCGGGTTCGGGTCCCGCGGGGTGGAAGGTAAAATGGCGTGCGTGAAGCACTGCCGCGAGAATCTGGTGCCGTACCTCGGGATCTGTCTCGGTTTCCAGGTCGCGGTGATCGAGTTCGCCCGCAATGTGCTCGGGATCGCGGATGCGTCGAGCACGGAGTTCGACCCGATGTGCGGCACGCCGGTGATCTCTGAGCTCCCCGACCAGAAAAAGATCGAGGGGCTCGGCGGGACGATGCGTCTCGGCGCACAGGATGTCAAGATCACACCCAACACGCTCGCGTCGTTCCTCGCCGACGGGCACTCGAGTGTTCACGAGCGGTTCCGTCACCGCTACGAGGTCGACCCCGCCCGCATCGAGCAACTCGAGGCGGGCGGTCTTGTTTTCTCGGGTCGCCACCCGGACCAGCCGATCATGCAGATCCTCGAGCTTCCGCGGACAGCAGAGGGTGTCAAGGGGATTGCGCCCGAGGAACCGATCACGCATCCCTACTTTATTGGTGCCCAGTGTCATCCCGAGCTCACCTCGCGTCCGCTGCGTCCGCAGCCGATGTTCATGGGGCTCGTTGCGGCCGCGTTGCAACACCGCTACGAGCACGACGACTCGATCTGGTCGGATCTCATGCGCACGAACACCGCGCTCAAGCGGTGGCTCCGCACGGGCAACGGCAAGCACCAGAACGCCTAAGCCATCTCGCGGAGCATCCCGGCGCTGTGCAGTAGGATGCAGCTGCTGAGGATGTCGGGCTTGCCCATCGTGATCGAGCAGTTGTGCAGCAGCGTCTGGGCGTACA
>JAGQOC010000039.1 GCA_020427745.1 Phycisphaerales bacterium
CCGTCCATGCGGCGCTCGACGCCGGGATCAACCTCCTCGACACCGCACCGATCTACGGGTTCGGGCACTCCGAATCCGTCGTAGGCAAAGCCATCAAGGACCGGCGCGAGAAGGTCGTCCTGGCCACCAAGTGCGGCATGGTCATCAACGCGCCGGGCGGGCGGAGTGTCGGGCGATCGACGGCCGCGGGCCCGAGCGAGCACGGGCACCTGGAGATCAAGATCTGGAACAACCCCGAATCGATCCGCAGCGAGGTCGAGCTCTCTCTCAAGCGCCTGCAGACAGACTACATCGATCTCTACCAAACGCACTGGCAGGAAGAGGACACCGCGATCGAGGACACGATGGGTGCGCTCGCGGATCTGAAGCAGCAGGGCAAGATCCGCGCGATCGGCGTGTGCAACGCGACGCCCGAGATCATGGATCGGTACCGAGCCGTCGCGCCGCTGGATTCGGACCAGGAGCAGTACTCGATGATCCACCGCAAGATGGAGGGCGGGTCGTTCCAGGGCGAGGACGGGTTGCCCGATCAGCTCGGGTACTGCAAGGAGACCAACACCGCGGTGCTCGCGTATTCGCCGTTGGTGCTCGGGCTGCTGACCGGGAAGGTCGGCCCGGAGCGTGTGTTCCCCGCGAGCGACCTGCGCAGCAAGCAGAAGCGTTTCAGCAAGGAAAACCGTCAGAAGATCGCGGACCTGCTCGCGGGTTTCCAGCCGATCGCCGACAAGCACAACTGCTCGATGGCGCAGCTCGTCATCGCGTGGACAGTCTCCCAGCCCGGGCTGACCCACGCCCTCGTTGGTGCCCGCACCCGCGAGCAGGCGATCGAAAACGCCGGGGCAGGGAAGATTACGCTGGACAGCGAGGACCTGGGCACAATGAACGCGCTGGTCCGAAGCGATGCGACCGAGCTGGACATGTCATGAATCCACGGTTGCTGACCGCGAGCGATATAGACGCCTACCGAGCGATTCGGCTGGAGATGCTGAACGATTCGCCTTGGGCGTTCGCGTCGTCTCCAGAGGACGATCGGGCATTCGTGGACGGGGCGATGGAAGAGCTTGTCGCGGATCCGGAGCACAAGATCGTGGTGGTGGATCATCCGGATGACGACCGGCTGGCATGCGCGGTCGGTGTCCGGCGAGAAACAAAGGCCAAGTTCCGGCACCGGGTGAGCATCTGGGGTGTCTACACCACCCCGACCGCGCGGGGGAAGGGTTTGGCGCGGATGGCGATGGAGCACGCGATCGGGATCGCGCGCTCGTGGGAGGGCGTTCGCTATATTGGATTGGCGGTGTCCGCGAACGCGCCAGCGGCGTTGGCGCTGTACGAGTCCCTCGGGTTTGTGCGGTGGGGGCACGAGCCCGCCGCCACCTGCATCGACGGCGTGGAGTATGACGAGCTGTACCTGTCAATGAAGCTCTAAACCCGTCTGCTTAAACACCAGACGCCCGCGCAGACCGCGCCGACCGAGTTGGAGACGAGATCCCACCCGGTATTCACATAGCCGCCCACATTGGTTTCGGTGACGCGGGTGGCCG
This sequence comes from Phycisphaerales bacterium, assembly GCA_020427745.1. Lineage (GTDB taxonomy): Bacteria > Planctomycetota > Phycisphaerae > Phycisphaerales > UBA1924 > UBA1924. Next base: position 1,542 of record JAGQOC010000039.1, read on the forward strand.
CAAACTCGAGGACCTCGTTGATCGCGCCGAGCCCCATGCCCATCAGCACAGCGACCACCGAGAGCGCGAAGGATCGGCGGGCGCTGAGCAGGACGCGGGTTGCTTCCCAGCAGGCGACGGTCGCGGAGAAGAACCCAAAGGCGTGGGTGATCTGGTCGTAGCGGGGGAGATCCCGGTGGAGCCGGAGCGAGTAGAGCACGGGGGAGCCCTCTCCGAGGACGAATCGTTCGCTGATGGGAACGGTGCCCCCCATCATGTGCAGGCACCCCCACACGGCGAGGAGCCACAACGCCGTCTTGGTGAAGTGGACGCGGAGGTGGATAGCGAGGACAGCAAGGATAAAGACAACCATCATCACGGCGTACATAAGGAACTCGGTGTTGCCCTGGTTCAGGGCGGCGATCGAGCAGAGCGCCATGTAGCCGACGGTAAAGAGGATGAGCCCGCGAGGGAGAGAGCGGTCGTTGGTGATGGTCATGGTGTCAGCGAATATAGCGGAACTGGCGTGCTCGTGGGCTTCGTGGATGGATGTTCGCCGGGGGTTCGGGCGGGTGCATCTGGCGTGGGAGGGGTGCGTATAATACTGCGAGGCGTCCTATGCTGGGACGCACTGGAGGTTTGCGATGAAGATTGCTCTGATCGGGCTTGTTGCGGTGGCGGCTCTTGTGGTTGCGGCGGTCGCGATGCAGCCCGCGAAGACCGAGGGTGTTGTTGAGGGCGTGAACGCCATGGTCCACGCGGACGGGTCGGCCCAGCCGGCGGACGCGGGTGAGTCGACGGCGGATGCCGCGGAAGAGGAACGGTACATGTACTTTGAAATGCAGACGAGCATGGGAACGATCTATCTGGAACTGGACAACGAGATGGCCCCGATCACGACGGAGAACTTCTTGTCGTATGTGAAGGAAGGGCATTACGACGGGACGATCTTCCATCGGGTGATGTCAAACTTCATGATCCAGGGCGGCGGCTTCGACAAGGACATGAAGCAGAAGAAGGTCGGGAGCGGCATCAAGAACGAGTGGAAGAACGGCCTGAGCAATGTGCGCGGCTCGATCGCGATGGCGCGACTGGGGAATCAGCCCGACTCGGCCACCGCTCAGTTCTTTATCAATGTTGTCGACAACAAGGGGCTCGACATGCCTCGGGACGGCGCGGGGTATGCGGTGTTCGGAAAAGTCGTCAAGGGCATGGATGTGGTCGACAAGATCAAGGTCGTCAAGGTCGGCAACAACGGGATGCACCAGAATGTGCCCGTTGAGCCGGTCGTGATCGAAAAGGTGACGCTGATGACAGATGCCCAGGTCGAGGAAGCAAAGCTGCTCGAGGGGGTCGAGTCCGACGGCTAATGGCCCTGAGGGGCCCCTCAGGGGGCTCGGAGGGATATTTTGAGATTTGATATCCTGACCCCTTGTGGGGTCTAGACTTGTGTGCTCCCCATCCGGGGGGCAGTCGACGAAGAAGATGCCCGCTCTCCTCTCGATATGACAATGACTCACGGGCATTTGGATGACAGCAATGCTGAACTTGTATGTAGGGAATCTCCCGTACTCGATGAATGACCAGGATCTGAACGATCTCTTCTCGCAGATCGGCGATGTGCAGTCCGCACGCGTGATGAGCGATCGGGAGACCGGGCGTTCACGCGGGTTCGGGTTCGTCGAGATGGTGGACGACGACGCCGGCCGCGAAGCAATCGAGAAGCTCAACGGCCAAGACTGCGACGGGCGTGCACTCGTCGTTAACGAAGCGCGTCCGCGTGAGGAGCGTCCTCGCGGTGGTGGCGGCTACGGCGGCGGTGGCGGCCGCGGCGGCTACGGTGGCGGCGGCGGCGGTGGTCGCGGTGGCTACGGCGGCGGTGGGAACCGCGGCGGTGGCGGCGGCAACTGGTAAGCCAGACCCCTCGAACCCATAAGAAAGCAAAGCCCGTCACTATCCGGAGACGGGTTTTTTCATGCGCATACAGCACAACACGACAGGCGGCGGACGCCGATGCATCCTGAGTCTTGAGGTTCCGGGACCTGCTCAGATCGTCCGAGAACCTTGGGGTGATCAGAAGATTGTGATCCGCGGCATGAAACTGAAGCGGGGCAAATCACAATGACGACATACCACGGTCGGGCGTTCGTTCGGCCTGCACACTCGAATGGGGACACGATGAGTTCAGGGAAAGAACACGCACAAGTCTTGGCAGGGATCGATCACCCCGATGCGCTGTATCGCGCTGCTGGCTGGGCAGCAGGGGCGTCGTGTCCGGTGCGCCCGCACACGCGTGCCGCCGTGTGCCCATGTTGCTCGCGGAAGATGCAGCGGGTGATGCGGGTGCGCGTGACCAACAGCGACGCATCGGAGAGCAGATGGATCGCCCTGTGCGCGATGTGCGCTGCCTCGATGCTCTCGACCAACCCGAGAACAGTCGTGGGGGGAAGGATCCGCCCGAGGCTGCGCAGCGCCGGGTGAATCCGGATCACACACCGCCCGTGAGGTTGCCCCCTATGATCGCCAGTCGGTTTGGGGGCGTTTTTCTGCGCGGAAAGGGGTCGATGGATGAAGAAAAAGCAGGTCATGCAGGGCATCGGGCTGATCACACTCGCGGGCGTGGTGCTCGTGCTCAGGCACTTCGGGGTCATCAGTGCCGACAGCAACGCTGACCAGGAAACGACCCAAGAGTCGCGCCAGGTCGAATCCGCCCAGCCCGCGGATCGCCCATCATCCACACAGCAGCGCCCCAAGGCGACCAAGCGTGAGCCCACAAGCAACAGCAAGGACGGGACCCCTCAGCTGCAAGAATCCGCACGCCTGGAGCGGGCGATCGACAACAAGGAGTCGGGCGTGATCATCGAAGCGGCGGGGGTGGTGGTCAAAACGCTGCCCGATGACAACGACGGGGACCGCCACCAGCGGTTCATCGTGAAGCTCCCCTCCGGGCGGACGGTGCTCGTGGCCCACAACATCGACCTCGCGCCGCGCGTGCCCGTGCACGAGATGGACATCGTCGAGATGAAGGGGCAGTTCGAGTGGAACGACCAGGGAGGTGTGGTCCACTGGACCCACCACGACCCCGGCGGCTGGCACGAAGACGGGTGGATCCGCCACGACGGGTCAATCTATCAGTGAGTGCGCCGGTGGGCAGGAAGAGGGAGTCGGCTAAAGACAGTCATGCGATACTCCACTCGGTCCCTGCGATAGCGGAGCGGTCAGTGCGATGGCGAGGAAGTGCGCGATTCGGTGCATGTCGGTGTATCGGCGTATTGGGTCGGCGCAGAAAAAGCCCGGCTGGTGGTGGGGGCAGCCGGGCCTTGCTCGGGGCTGGATCGTTTGGGTGCCCCCCGTCGGGGGCATGGTCCTGAGACGACGCGTCCCTGCGCCGGCTCCCGTCCTTGGTGGATCACGGGGCTTGCGGCCCCGCACCACACGATTCAGTCCAAGTTGTTCAGCAGTTGGAGTCCTGCTCTGATTCGCCGGTGCGATTCCATACCTTCGGTCTCGCTTTGGCGTGTTCCTGATCGACCGGCCGCGTCCCTGCCGGGCACGCGGCGCGATCGGGTGTTCCTTTCGTCTAGCTCACCCCATCCCGCTTGGCGAGCATCGAGGCCAGGGCGGCCATCTTGTCCAACCGCTCGGAGAAGCTCGCTTCCCACTGCTCGCGCGGACGGATCTCGATCCGGTCGCCGGCGCCGAGCACGATCACATCCGTCGGCAGCTTGAGCGTCTCGAGCTGCCAAGCGGGCAAACGGATGCGGTTGTTCGCATCCATATTCACCTGCTCGGTGACCGAGTGCAGGATCACATCCAGCTCGGCCTGGTCCTCGTCGGGCGTCAGCGAGGGGTTGCGTCGACCGGCGGTGAAGAGCTGCTCGTACATCGATTCGGTGTAGAGCCGGAGCGCACCGGTCTTCGGCCAGGGGACGCAGTACCACGAGTTGCCGTCCGAATCGGCTGTGCGATTGCGGAACTTGGCCGGGATCGCGAGGCGCGATTGGGCGTCGATCGTGGCGTTGGCCTGTCCGGTGAATGGCACTCTGGTTAGCCCCTGTGGTGGTCATTTATGGAATAATGACCCAATTCGACCCTAAAAGCAACCGGGTGAAACCACTTTGGGGAATGAATGTGGATAGCGACAGACGAGCATTTGTATCGGACGAAGATCGAGACGGGGTTCAGCTTGTGTATTGACAAGAGGTTGCGTGGTGGCGCATGATCTGCGCATGGGAATCGCGATTGCCGAAGTTGAACAAACCGTGGAACGGAACTCGCCGATGTCTGAGGCGGATCACCCCAACGACGGGGTGTTGCTCGATGCAACGGAGCGCGGGATGCCGACGACCACAGACACCATTCTGTCCGCGACGCTTGGGCTTCTGCCCAAGGGGACCTATCTGATGACCGCGGCCTTCGAGGGGCAGCGCGGCGGGATGGTCGTGAGTTCGGTGCAGCGGTGCTGCGACGATCCGGCGTTGATCTGTGTCGCCGCCCGCAAGGGGCACGCGATCGATCCGCTAATCCGCGATTCACGCGGGTTCGCGGTGGGGATCGTGCCCGAGGGCGACAAGATGATCCCTCGGAAGTTCCGCTTTGATGACACCGCGGTGTCGCCGGTGATCGAGCCGGTCGCGGATGATCCGTTCGAGGCGATCCCGACGACGACCATGGTCACGGGGAGCCCGCTGCTCTCGCGTTGCCCGGTGTGGTTCGACTGCGAGGTCACGCGTCGGATCGATCTGGAGGCGAACTATGAGCTGTTCGTTGGACGCGTGCTCGCGATCCTGCACAACGGCGAGCGGATCGATCTGAACCACGAGCCGGTCGAGGACGACGACTAGAGCATTGCAGTGATTGATTCGGTGATCGCGGCGCGGAAGCGTTGCTCACCGAAGGTTTCCGCGTGCGCACGGAGGGTGTGGCTGTCGAAGCTCTTTGATTGTGCGGCGGTAATTGCTTCTGCGAGCGCGTCGCTGGTTGGTTCGTCGAAGAAGACGCCGGTGGTGTGTTCGAGGACGCTGTCGAGTGCGCCGCCCGCACGGTAGGCGATGACGGGGCAGGCGCAGGCCTGGGCCTCGACGCTGGTGATCCCGAAGTCCTCTGTTTGCGGGAAAAGGAAGGCGCCCGCGGTGCGGTAACGGTCGCGGAGTTGCTCGTCGTTCAGATACCCGGCGAAGGTGATTTCGCTCGTTGAATCGTGATGTTTCTGCGCGCGCTTGGCGTGGGTGCGGAGCGATTTTTCGTGCGATCCGCTGCCGACGATAGTGAGCGGACGGCGTGCGATGAGGGCGGCGGAGATGGCGAGTTCAACGCGTTTGTAGGGCTCAAGAGCAGAGACAAGGAGGAGACCGTCGTTGCGCTGGACGGCTGGATCGGGCGTGAAGAAGCCGGTGCGGACGGGGGGGTGGATGACCTCACTCTCTCGGCCGTAGTGCTCGCGAATCTGGGATTGGGTGTGGGTGGAGTTGGCGATGAACCGATCGACGCGATCGGCGGTGCGCTGATCCCAATCGCGGAGAGATGAGCCGAAGGCGCGGAGCCCGAGTCCGCGAAGCGCGCCCTTGATGTTCGGGGTTGTGTACTCGTCGATCCTCGACCAGAGGTAGCGGGCTGGCGCGTGGCAGTAGCAAAGGTGGGGGACGGAGGCGGGGGCTCGGAGAGATTTGATCGCGGCGCTGGAGGTCGAGACGAGCAGATCAATCGGGCGGCGGGCGTGGAGGTCCGCGAGTGATTGCGAGAGTGAGTCGATGGCGCTCGGATATCGCATCAGGAGCCAGCGGCGCAGTGATGGGGGGGCGGCGTTGAGCGGTGAGGTGATGCGCGGCAGGGCATCGAGGCGGGGTGTGAGCGGTGCGCCCGAATCGAACATCGTCAGGACCGATGGGATGTCGGCGTGGAGTTCTTGCATCGCGCGGGCGATCTGATCGAGGACGAGTTCGCCGCCCCGGAGCCCGACGAGCCAGTCGTGGGCGAGAGCGACGCGTGGTTCGCCGCGGGCCCTCTTTTCTGACTGATCGGTTGGGTCTAGCATACGGTGGTCAGCGAGCGGGGGAGGAGGTCGCCATGGGCGAGATGCAGACGCGTGAACGAACGGCGGCGAATCGGTTTGGTGTCGACTATGTCCTTGAAGCCCAACGGCTTGGAGCGCCGGCTTGCCCGATCATCGATGCCCATGCGCA
>JAGQOC010000040.1 GCA_020427745.1 Phycisphaerales bacterium
CGTACCGGTCGGTGGGTTCCACCATCCCGGCTTTGCCAATCCAACTGGCGAAAATTCGGAAGGTGCTGAGGTTGTTTTGCAGGGTGGAGGGGGAAAGTCCCCGGTCTTCCCAGGCTTTCGCCAGAACCCGCATGTGCTTGCCCCGGAAGCTGTGTACGGTGTCCAGCTTGTAGCCCAGCTCCCGTAGCAGCTTGAACCCGGCGTACAGGACGTCCGCCCGCTTGTCGCGGGTGGCATGGCTGGCCACCGAGCCATTCACCTTGGCGGCGTTATGCGCCTTCAACACCGCCGCGAGACTGGCTTTCCAACCACCGGACGTGGATTTGGTTGGACTCATCGTTTAATTGATTGATCAGTCATGAAAATAATCTTGGTGATCGTCATCTGATTGAAAGCCGGTTCAAACCGAATTCAAAACCTGTTCAAACCGAGTTCAAAGCCTGTTCAAACGCTGTTCAAACCGAGTTCAAAGCCTGTTCAAACGCTGTTCAAACCGAGTTCAAAGCCTGTTCAAACAGCGTTCAGCGGTGCCACTGGTGTGCCCCTGGCAGTGCTAAAAATGCGGTAACACTTTAAAATCATGCGCATTTAATGGCGAACGTGAGCGTTTACCTGCTACGCAGTTCCCCCTTTCGGACGAATCACGCACCTCCAACGAGGCGGATGGCTGAATAAGCCCCGGCCCGTCCCTTCGGACGGAATGAATCTCTCCAGCTTCGACCCGGCGCCCTCACCTGCCACCGGTGAGCGGATCGGCGGTATGCACCTTAACCGGCTAGAGTCTGTCAGACCCCCCACCGGCAAGCGGCCTTACAAGGCCGACGCACCCTCTTAAATCGCTCTCTCTTCACCCCTAACGCTGTTTACGCCCCGTAGATGCGCTGCCCCAAGGCTTTCACCCGTTGGGCGATATCCGGCAACTCCGCGGCGGCTAGGAGCATAGCGGACGCACACAGCGACAGCTCCGGACGCAAGCCAATCGCCTTGTGAGCCGCCTTACGCACCGCCTTGACCGCGTCCACCGCCGCCTCGGTCACCGAATCATTCGGGTTGTCGGAAACGGTAAACCGCACGCGGAACTGGCTCGTCACCGAGACATGGTCCGTCACGAGGATGCCGACCTCTTCCCACCCGCTCTGGTTCTCGAGCCCCGACTCCGCGAACACCCAGTTCGCTCCGCCGTCGTCGGAGAACTCGACCGTCATGAAATCGTTGCCGTCGTCCGTCCGGAACCACCGCGCGTACTCAACCACAGGCTCGCTGATCCCGGTCAGGTCATAGACCGGTGAGGTGAGCACGGTCGGGCCGCCGTCGACATCCTCGAGCGAGGTGTTCCCGGTGACAAAGCACTGCCCCGAACCATCAAAGTCCGTCGCGGGATCATCGCGTCCGAAGTTGCCGGGCACGGCGCGTTCCCACGATCCCGTGCTTATGGCCGTGTCCGTCACTGTCCAGCCGGTATCCGCCTCGAACGACTCGGAAACCGCAACAATCTGGTCAACCGCGACCAGCGCACTCAGCGGAGCCGCTGCGCCCATCGCCGGGAAGGTCCACACCCCCCCCTCGGTGTCGGTCGCCGAGAAGTAGAACTCCATCGTTGACGGGCACGGCGCCGCGGGGAACTCGCCCGCGTACAGATCGCCCCCGAGCGGGGTCATCTGCATCGCAACGAACCCAGCACCGGAGTTTGTGTGCAAGAAGACATCACCGCTCGGCGTCAAACCGTTGGCCGCGAACACCGCCGCCGTGATCCCCTGACCACCGGCGGGGTCCAGCGGGTCCGGCCAGAACAGCTGCGGCCCGATCTCCAAACCACGCGGCTGCGTGATCCCCTGCGGGTTGGCGAGCGCCGCCTGCAGCCCCGCGTTGAACAGCGAGCACCCTTGGTTCCCACCCACCGTCTCGCACCCCGCGTTCGTGTGGATCGCGATGACATTCTGGTTCACCTCGTCGAACACCGACCCGCCGGAGTTCCCGCCCGAAGTATCCACCGTGTACTGCACCACATCTCCCGAGTAGTTGAACAACGGCCCGGTGTGGGTCTTCTGTACTAGATACCAGCTCGGATCAACCGGAGCAACCGTCGAGCCGTACCCCGTGATCCGGATCGTCCGATCATCGAGCGGCGGCAGGCTCGTCGCGAGCTCGAAGCTATCGCCCTGCGCGTCGAGCGGGCTCAGCCCCGTGTCCGTGTTATCAAACACGCCGTAGAACGCGTAGTCGTTCCCGAGTGTCGGGCTCGGGGTGTCCTGGATCGACGCCGGGTCCACCGGGTACTGGTCCTGTGGCGGCGGGTTCAGCGGCGTCCCGCCCGCGCTCGACAACGGCACATTGAACTGGATCACATCCCCGCCGTTGCCCATGTTGCAGTGCCCCGCCGTCAGCATGCTGTTGCCCTGGTCCCCGAACAGCCAACCCGTGCAACCGATCGGCATGATCCGAGCCTCACGCGGATCACTCGAGAGCACCCGGTCATCAATCCCGCAGAGCGAACGATCAAACTGTGTCGGCTCCGACGCCATCACCGAGGTGATCTCGACATCGTTGATCCCCGCGCCCGCGGTCGGCGAGACCATCAACTCCACCAGAACCGCCCCGCCATTGAAATACGCGCTCGTCCCGCGCCATTTCCGCAGCGCATCCGCATCGAGATACTGCTCGTACCCATCCGCAAGCGAGGTCACGCGGAGATAACTCTCCCGCGCGTCCCGCGTGCCCGGTGCAAGGTGCACCTCCCCGAAACGAAGCCGTACCCACCCGGCGTCGGGGATCTCGATCTGCTCGCTCCACGCCAGCACATGCTGCGGACGGTGAATCCCATCCCGCGCCGCGATGTCCACCGCGTCGGCAACCACAACCCCCGACGAAACCGACACCGGGATCTCCCGCTGCGCGATCAGCGACGACTCCTGCGTATCGACGCGATCAACGACCGAAGCAGACTCGACCGCCATCGCGGTCCCGGCGAGCAGAACGATGGAACACCCCATCAGTTGCACTGATTTCATCTCGACCTCCTGGATTGGGCACAAACAGACCCGTGATTCTGCCGCCGGAAGAGTTCCCGGCGGTCCAAGAACCTACCAGAAGTCCTATAGGAACTCAACCACCACGCCCCAACCGCCCCTTTTTTCGGCGGTTTCCCCCGAACGCCCCCGAAGCCCTCTTTTATCGGGCCCAGGGATCCCGCCCCTCGTACCACGCATCCAGCGTCCCCGCCGTCGCTCCGCGGTACAGCACCTCGAGATCCGCTTTCTCCATCGAGAATCCTCGCAGACGCGGCGCGTCCATCTTTGTGAACCCCTCCGGGTCCACCATGTGCAGATCCGGGTCCGCGATGTTCGACTCGCCGTCATAGCTGGTCTCGTACTTCGTCCGCAGCGCCCAGTAGCGCGACGCGTACAGATCGAACGCCTCATCCTCCGAGTTCGCGAGCTGATTCCCGAACGCGGGCGAGTCCGGGTCCGTCGCCGTCAGATGCTCATCGCTCGTCACGATGTCCGAGCCGAAGAGGATCCGCCCCGCGTGCTTGTGCAGGAACGCGATCCAGTCCTCGCGTGCGTGTTTCGAGATCTCGCGGACCATCCACTTGGTCGCGCTCGTGTCGAGGACCAGCTTCGGATGCCGATCGAGCAGCCCATCGAGGAAAACAAGGTCCTCCGGCCACCCGCCCATGTGCGCCGCAAGACAGGGCATCCCCGTGTGATCGAGCAGTCTTTCGAGCGACTCGTACTGCGAACGCTTCGTCCCGTACCGCGTGCTGTCCTTATACATCGTCCGGAACCAGGTATCCGGGTCCGCGACATGCACCATCAGCATCATCCCGAGCTCCGCCGCCCGCTCGGCGACCCGAAGCCTCCACTTGGAATCAAACCCGAGGATCTCTTTGGGATCGACCTCCAGCGTCTCGACATAGTCCCGTAGACGCGGCGCGCCCCAGAACTTCACCATCCGCGCCCCCCGTGCGTGCCACTCGTCGAGGTTCTCGACGAATCCCGCTGTGAACGCCCAGAGCTTGTCGGCGTGCATGTACTCCGGGATCGCGACGAAGGAGATCCGCTCGCCCATGACCGCCCGCACCGCGTCGGCCTGGGCGAGCTGGGTCTGGGA
>JAGQOC010000238.1 GCA_020427745.1 Phycisphaerales bacterium
CCGAGCGCATGCTCGGCGACAAGGCGCATGTCCCGGAAGAAGAGTACTACATCCCGTTCGGACGCGCCCGCGTCGCGCGTGAAGGCGACGCGATGACCCTTGTGAGTTTCGGTCGCCCGGTGAACTTCTGCCTCGAAGCCGCGGAGAAACTCGCGCAAGACGGCGTCGAAGTCGAAGTCCTCGACATGCGGACGATCCGTCCGCTCGACATTGATTCGATCATCGCGAGTGTGAAGAAAACGAACAAGGTGCTCGTCGTCGACCAGTCGTGGCCGTTCGCATCCATCGCGTCCGAGGTTGTCACGCAGATCTGCGAGCGCTGCTTCGATTGGCTCGATGCGCCGCCGGCGCGTCTGAACACCGAGGATGTCCCGACGCCGTATGCCAAGCAACTCGAGTACAACTACCTCCCGAACCCGGAGCGGATCTACGACCGCGTGAAGGGGCTGCTGAACGCCTAGTCATGCCCATGGTGACCGATCCAGCCCAGGCACCGCGCGGCGTGCTCTTTGCGGTGGACAACCACGGCAACGAGATCGAGGACTGCTACACCCACACCACCCCAGCGGGCGGGTGGTCGTGGCTGCACATCACCCCGAAGAACACCGAGGCGCACGACTGGATCCTCCACGGCTCGGGCATCCCGATCACCGAGGCGCGGGCGCTTGTCACCGACCTGCCTCGTCCCCGATGCACGCAGACCGAGCACGGGCTGCTCTTCGTCGGGCGGGGCGTCAACCTCGACACGACCAGTGTCCCCGAGGACATGAAATCCATCTGTGTGTGGCTCGAGCCCAACCGGATCATCACGGTCGTCCGACGCCGCTTCCGTGTCGCCGAGCGCGTCGCCGAACTCTTCACCGCCGGCGAACCGCCCCGATCCCCCTCCGAGGTGCTCGTCCAGCTCTTCGCCCGGATGACCGAGCTGCTCTCTCCGGTGATCCGCGAACTCGGCGAGCAGGTCGATGACATCCGCGACAGCGTGATCGACGAGAACGCACCGACCGCGGACATCTCGGATCTCTCCCCCCTCCGCCTGCGTGCGGTCGGGCTCCACCGCTACCTCGCGCCGCTGTACGAAGCGGCGATCACGCTCAGCGATACGCCGCAGCTCACCGAGTCCAAGGCCGTGCGGGCGGAGGTGCAGGTCACCCGCGACCAGCTCGGGCGGATCGTGGAAGAACTCGCCGCGATCGACCAGCGTGCCGCGGTCACACGCGACGAGATCATCAGCCAACGCACCGACCAGCTCAACCAACGCGTCTACACCCTCACCGTCCTCGCGGGCGTGTGCCTCCCGCTGAGCGTGCTCACGGGCATGCTCGGGATGAATGTGGGCGGGATCCCCCTCGCAAACAGCACCATCGGGTTCCTGGTCACCACCCTGAGCATGCTCACCCTCTCTGGGCTCACACTCGGCGTGCTCCGCCTGATAAAATGGATCTGACACGATACGATCAAACCCGGGCAGCTGCTTAGCCTGCCGAAGTGATACGAACCGGAGACTCAACGATGGCCATCAGCATCACCATGCCCCGCCTGTCCGACACCATGGAACAAGGCACCGTCGTCAAGTGGCATGTCTCTACCGGCGATGCCGTCTCCGCGGGCGATGTCATCGCCGACATCGAGACCGACAAGGCAACCATGGAGCTCGAGTCTTTCGACGACGGCACCGTCGCCGCACTCGCCGTCGAGGAAGGCAAGTCCATCGCGGTCGGGCAGCCCATCGTGATCCTCGCCGAGGATGGCGAGAGCGTCGAGGACGCCGCCAAACAGATCACCGCCCCCGCATCGTCCGCTTCTTCGAACACCGCCCAGAACGGCGGATCGGACGCGGGCACCTCGTCGCCGTCCGCGACCGCGGTCGCCGACCCCCCCGCGTCGACCAACGGCAGCGCAGCAAGCAACGGACAGCGGGTCTTCGTCTCCCCGCTCGCTCGTAAGATCGCCGAGGAGAACAACATCAACCTCGGCGCCATCACCGGCACAGGACCAAGCGGGCGCATCACGAAGAAGGATGTCGAGTCCGCGATCGGATCGGGAACCGCCACCGCCGCTCCGGCGCCGCATCCCGCCCCCCTGCCCGCCCCCGCGGTGATGCCCGCCGTCGGCGCGACACTCGAATCCCGCTCCGTCCCGCTCAACTCCATGCGTGCGACAATCGCCAAACGCCTCGTCGAGTCCAAGACCACCATCCCCCACTACCAGGTCACCGTCAGCGCCCGGATGGACGCACTCAACGCGCTGCGTGAGGAGCTCAACGACCAGCTCTCGCCGCAGGGCGTCAAGCTCTCCGTCAACGACTTCATCGTCCGCGCCTGTGCGCTCGCGATGCACCAGCACCCGTTCGTGAACTCGTCGTGGAACGCATCCGGCCCATCGATCGATCTGCACGGGCATGTCAACATCGGCGTCGCGGTCTCCCTGCCCGAAGAGAAGGGCGGCGGGCTCGTTGTCGCGACAATAAACCACGCCGACCAGATCGGGCTGCGTCAGATCTCCGCGGAGACCAAACGCCTCGCCAAGAAGGCACGCGAAAAAGGCTTGTCGCCGCAGGAACTCTCCGGATCGACCTTCACCATCAGCAACCTCGGGATGTTCGGCGTCGACCACTTCACCGCGATCGTCAACCCGCCAAACGCCGCGATCCTCGCCGTCGGACGCTCGATCGACAAGCCGTTCATCGAGTACGACGAGAACGGTGACGCCGAGCTTGTCATCGGATCCGAGATGTCCATGACCATGTCCAGCGACCACCGCATCATCGACGGCGCGATGGCCGCGGCCTACCTCAACACGGTGAAGGAACTCCTCGAGTCCCCCGCCGCGTTGCTGGTCTGATAGACTTTCCTGAATGAATCCCGATGAGCACATCGAGAAACCGTTGCTGAGCACCAAGCGGCTGCTGGTGCTCGCCACGCTGCTCGTCCTGCTCTCGCTCTTGGTCGCGGGGATCCCCAGCGTGCGGTTCTTCATCCGCACATTCGAGGAGACCATGTACACCACGGCGAAGTTCGACGCCAACACTCAGACCGTAATCGACCTCCCCGACGACCGCACCCGCTACATCCTCGCCGCCGTGGTCGCGAGTTCCGAGGACCAGCCCCCCGCAACCGAGCTCACCCTCCGCACACCCGAGGGCGTGGATGTGGAGTACTGGGACGCCAACGGCTGGATGAGCAAGTTCGGCGACCACTACCGGCGTGTCTACCAGTTCCGATCCCCGGAATCCGGGACCGTCGTCCTGACCGCCACCAGCGATCCCCGCGAGGACTTCGCCATCCTCCGCCACCCGGAGGATGTCTTCCGCGTCAACAGCGCCGCCGCCCGCCCGTGGTGGATCGCCGGCGCCATCATCTTTTTCTCGGGTATCGCGGTCATCGTGTTTGTGATCTTCCGCAAAGGACTCCAGAAGGATGATCTGCGTCTCTCCATCTAACCCTTCTACAATCCCCCCATGCACGACGAGCATGACAGACCACTGATCGGCCCCGTCATTGATCACGACGGACCCGACACCCAATCGTCGATGCTCATCGACGAGGCGCGGGAACGACTCCGACTGGAGGACGAGCGGAACACCGAGGGCAAACGCCTCGCCCGCAGGCTGTTCATCGCGTTCGCGCTCATCGCCCTGCTCGGCGTGGTGTTCTACATCGTCCTCCCCCACTACGGCGTCCACATGCCCGCGATCCTCCCGCTGCTCTGCTTCGGAGCCATCCTCGTCGGCACGGTCCTCTCCGCACGCGACGAAGCGATGAGCAACGCACCCAATGGCTGCGCCTGCACGGACGACGACGGACGACCCATCGGCTGCTGCCAGGGACCACGACCGCTCAACGCGTTCAGGCAGCCCAAGAAAAAATAGCACACCCATGCCCACGCTCCGCGCGCACAAGCACGAGTTCATCTTTGTTCTGGTCGGGGGGCTCGGGCTCGCGAGCATCGCCGGCTACATCAACACGCTCCTGCTCTCGCTGGGTGCTCCGCCCGTCACACACCTCACCGGGACGATCTCCCGTCTCAGCTCCGACATGGGCGAGGGGAATATCGAGGACGCCCTGATGGTGACCGGGCTTGTCGTGTCGTTCGTGCTCGGGGCCGTCTGCTCGGGGGTCGTCATCGGCTCGTCGACGCTGCACATCGGTCGGCGCTACGGCGTCGCGGTGCTCATCGAATCACTCCTCCTCGCCGCGGCCGCCCTCAGCATCGACCACTCCCTGCTCGCCGGCGCGATGCTCACCGCCGCCGCTGCGGGGCTCCAGAACGCGATGGCCGCCTCCTACCGCTCGCTCATCATCCGCACCACCCACCTGACCGGTGTGCTCACCGATATCGGTTTCCAGCTCGGGCAGTTCATCGCGGGGCACCGCACCGTGGGGTGGCACTTCCTCCTGCTCGGGTCCATTCTCGTCGCGTTCATCAGCGGCGGCGTGCTCGGCGCGATCGTCGCACGCGATCTCGGCTCCGCCGGGCTCTGGTACCCCTCGATCCTCCTCGCCCTCGGCGGGATGGGCTACTTCATCCTCCGCCTGCTCAACCGCGACCGCGAGCAGCACTAGAGGAATGTCATCAACGCCACCAATGCGAGGATGACCAGAACAGCCGTCGCGATCCACAGCATCACCCGATCCCCCTGATTCAGGACCTGGTCGCGATCACGGATCTGCTCGTCGTCGCCGCGCACGAGCTTGACCACCACCACGAAGCGCATCGCGAACCCGCACTCCGGACAGGTCAGCCGACCACCCGCATCGGTCGGCACACCCTCGAGCGGGTACGAGCACTTCGCGCAGCGATACGACCCGCCCGCCCGCGCCTCGCTGATGACCTCTTCGCGTGGCCTCTTCATCCGATGATGTAATTCTGCGTCACATGGTGAGCAAGGAAAACGAATCCCGCGCACATCAAGAGCCAGATGAGCAGCATGAGCTCTGCCCAGCCATCCTCAACACCCTCGCCCTTGAGATAAGATTTGATATCTTTCTTGAAAAAATAGACAATCGAATCATAGAAGCCATCGAGATCATCGAAGATCGCCCAGCCTGCGAGTAAATGGAGCGGGAGGGTTGCGAACACCAGAATCGCCCAGTACAGCCACTCCGGCACCGCTCACCCCCGCTCGGCTCGTCGGCGCTTCAGTTCCGCGTCAATAAACGGCTCAAGCTCCCCGCGATCCAGCACATTGGTCGGGTTCCCCTCAACGCTCGTCCGGTGATCTTTCACGCGGTTGTCATAGAGCACATAGCTGCGGATCTGTGCGCCCCACCCGCGGTGCTCGATCTTCCCGCTCGCGGCCTCGGTGATCTCCGCCTGCCTCCGGTCTTCCTCCATCTGCTCGAGCTTCGCCTGCAGAATCGTCAACGCCTGACGCTTGTTCTGCAGCTGGTCGCGGTGTGTCGATGCAAGGATCATGATCCCCGTCGGCTTGTGCACAAGACGGATCGCCGAAGCGACCTTGTTCACATTCTG
>JAGQOC010000041.1 GCA_020427745.1 Phycisphaerales bacterium
GTGATGCTGCTGCCGCACGGGTACGAGGGAGCGGGGCCTGAGCATTCGTCTTGCCGGATCGAACGATTCTTGGAACTCTGTGGGCAGAACAACATGCAGGTTGTCTATCCCTCGACCGCGGCCCAGGTGTTCCATATGTACCGTCGGCAGATGGAGCGGGACTTCCGCAAGCCGTTGATCGTGATGACCCCCAAGAGCATGCTCCGGATTCCGACGAGCCCGCTCGGGGATATCTACGAGGGCTCATTTCGTGAGATGCTGGATGATCCCAAGTTTGTGGATGGCTCGCACAATCGCGCGGGCGTCAAGCGGGTGATCCTCTGCTCGGGCAAGATCTATCACGAGCTCAATGAGCGGAGGGAACTGACCGGGCGGGAGGACATCGCGATCCTCCGGATCGAGCAGATTTATCCGTTCCATTCGAAGTTGATGCGGGAGCTCCTGGATCAATACCCGAGTGATGCGGAGCTGGTGTATGTGCAGGAAGAGCCTTCCAATGCTGCTTCGTACCGATTCGTTCAGGACATCCTGAGCGAGGAACTCGGGATCAGCAAACTGGGGTACATCGGTCGTCCGCGGACGGCGACACCCGCGACGGGTTCGAAATCGCAGCACAAGATCGAGCAGGAGGACCTGCTAACAAGGGCCGTGGGGCCGAAGCCGGAGAAGGCGGAATCGAAGAAAGCGGTCGCATCCGCCAAGGCGTGATGATTCGGAATCCTCAGCAAGTTTTTACGGACGAAAACCAACGAACAGGTCAACACCATGAGCACTGAAATTGTCATCCCCAATGTCGGCGAATCGGTCACGAGCGGCGTGATCTCCGCGTGGTCCGTCGAGGACGGTGCGTATGTCGAGCGTGACCAAACGGTGCTTGAGCTTGAGACCGACAAGGTCACGATGGAGGTCCCCGCACCCGCGAGCGGTGTGGTGAAGCACTCCGCGAGCGAGGGTGACGAGGTGGATGTCGGCGCTGTGGTTGGCTCGATCGACGAATCCGCGGCCAAGCCCGCGGATTCCGGTGGTGGCTCGGCCCCAGAGCCCAAAGCAGAATCCAAGCCGGCTCCCGCAGCGTCATCGGGCGCGAGCGGCGCCACCGCGGTTGCTGCGGCACCCGCGAAGCCCAACGCGAGCGTTTCTTCCGAGGATGTCAAAGCGACGCCGCTGGCGCGGAAGCTCGCGGAGGACAAGGGTGTTGATCTCGGATCGGTCAACGGCACCGGTGCGGGCGGGCGGATCCGTGAGCAGGATGTGCTCGCGGCTCTGCAGTCGAACGGGAAGTCCGGCGCGGGCGCGATGCAGTCTGCGGTATTGGCTGGCCCGACGCGGACAGTGACCACCGAGCGGATGTCCCCGATGCGTCAGCGGATCGCGTCTCGATTGGTCGAGGCCCAGCAGACGGCGGCGATGCTCACGACCTTCAACGAGGTCGATATGGGTGCGGTCATGGATCTCCGCAAGCTGCACAAGGATGCCTTCAGCGAGAAGCACGGCGTGAACCTTGGGTTTATGTCCTTCTTTGTCAAAGCCTGCACCCAGGCGCTCGACAAGTTCCCCAAGATCAACTCGTACATCACCGCGGGCAGCGACGGCAAGCCCGCCGTCCAGAACCACGACTACGCGGATGTCGCGATCGCGGTGTCGGGGCCAAAGGGGCTCGTGGTGCCCGTGCTCCGCAACGCGGAGTCGATGTCGTTCGCGGGGATCGAGTCGTCGATCAAAGATATGGCGATCCGCGCCCGTGACGGGAAGCTCGGGCTCGAGGAGATGCAGGGCGGGACCTTCACGATCACCAACGGCGGGATCTTCGGCTCGCTGATGTCGACCCCGATCCTGAATCCGCCGCAGAGCGCGATTCTTGGGATGCACGGCATCAAGAAGCGTGCGGTGGAATACCCGGTTGGTTCCGGGCAGATTGCTCTGCGTCCGATGATGTACCTGGCGCTGAGCTATGACCACCGGATCGTGGACGGTGCCGAGGCGGTGCAGTTCTTGGTGTCGATCAAGGATGCGATCGAGGACCCGGCACGGTTGATGCTGGAGCTCTAAAAAGAATCGATAAGCCCGCTGCACGATCGGACGAGCATCTCGTAGACCTTGTCGAACCCGTCGTCGCCGCCGTAGTAGGGGTCGGGGACATCGGGCCCGTCCGGGGTTGCAGGATCGAAGGATCGCATCCGGCGGATGATCCCGGGGTCAACGCCGAGTCTGATGAGGTTGTTTTCGTTGGATCGGTCCATGGCGAGTAGAAGGTCATGGCCTTCGATATCAGTGTCGCGGAACTGGCGGGCGATGGACTCGACGCGGATGCCGTTCTTCACGCCAACTTGGATCGAGCGTGGGTCGGCGGGGTTGCCCTCGTGCCAGCCGCCGGTCCCGCAGGAATCAACAATGAACCGATTCGCGATCCCGCGTTCGTTGATCATGTGGATGAAGATCGCCTCGGCGAGCGGTGATCGGCAGATGTTTCCCAAGCAGACAAAGAGTACGCGGGTTGATTCGGTCATTGGATGTTCGCCGCCACTGCTGTTCGTTCACGGGTGAGCTGATCGAACTGCTGGATAAGCTGGATGGATTCACCCGGAGATCCCGCGAGTCCCTTTCTGCCCGCGTGGGTGAGACGCATGACGGGGACGCCGGTGTTCTCGCAGAGTCTCTCGAGCAGGTGCACGCTCGCGGAGGGGGTGTGGTTGATGCTGAGCATGAGATCGATCGCGGGGAGGCTCTGGAGGATTGGGCTGGGTGTTGTGAAGAGCCGGAATGGTTTATGGAGCGCTCGATGGTGGCGTCGAGCGGTGTGGATATTGCGGGCGGAATCGGGGAGGAGCCCGGCGATGCGGTAGCCGGCGGCGGCGAGCAGCCCGAGCAGGAACGCGAACTCGCGGGCGTCGGTCTGTGATGGGTCATCGGTCAGCGGGGCGAGCAGGATTGTCTGCGGCTCGATCGCGAGTTGGTCACGCAGTGTATCCCGGTGGGCGGGCGCTGAGAATGAATCAACCAATGCGGGGAGATCGCGGTCGAGGGTCGCATCACGCCCTAGATCCGACCATGTGTCTCGATCGATTTCGTCGAGTACGCGGATCATCGTCCTCGACTGAGGCGGACGGGGCGCGAGATTCGGAGCGGTGGAGATCAGCTCAGAGCTGGTGCCGGTCTCTGCGAGCACACTGCTCAACTCGTCGCTCCAGCAGATGAGATGCGCGGTGTTCGGGACAATGGATCGCAAGAGTCGTGCGCAGAATCGTTGATTCCGGAGGATCGGTGTGATCCTTCTTGTGCGGGGGAGACCGAGCGTGGTCGCCGTGCGTTCTGCGGAGGTGTCGCCGATGATAAGGATCTGCCCGTCTGGGACGGCGCTCAGGCGGATCGCGTTGGCGCAGAGCACGACGGGGAGCAGGCGGCCGAAGGCGGTGCCTTCCGAGGAAGAACTCGGCGGCGCAACGATGTGGACGACGGGTTGGTCGGGTGGTGGCGTGATCACCGCTGTGTGATGACTGTTTCGGGGACTTCGTGCTTGTAGAACATCTGCGCGAGTCCGAGACCGGCGCGGGCGGCGAGCTCGGATTCCGTCTTGATCTTCTCCGAAGCGCCAAGCCCGGTAGTGGAGGGAAGCTGGGGGATCGCGACCTTGAAGAGGTGCCCGAACTCGTTGTCGGGCCAGAGGCGTTCGCCGCTGGCGACATCGATGACCTTGAGGCGCATGGTCGCGGTGGGGGTGTAGGATCCTGCTTCGGGGAAGAGCGAGAACTCGGTCACCACCGCGTAGACGACGATGTCCGCGCCGACGGATTTTCCGAGCTCGGTGATGCTCATTCTTTCGGAATGACGCTCTTTTCCTGCGGCGGCGAGTATCCCGCGTGGATCGATCATGTCGGTCAGTACACGCTGCTCAAGCAGCACCTTGGTCGCGGTGTCGGCGATGGTATATCGGAGCCGGCGGAGTGCGATTTTGCTCGATGGATCATCCACGAAGATCACCGTTGAGGCGTTCTTGTCGAGGGTGTACATCGGCATGACCTTCTCGGGTCCATGGATCGCGTACGCGACTGGGGTGACGATGTTGCACCCGCTCGAAGCGAGAAAGAGGGTGCCGGTGCAGAGGATTGCGCCGAGCGTCATACGCAGAGATTTGGATGTCTGGTGTGCCATTCGGACCTCAATACGGGATGATGTTGGATTCTTCATGCGTGTAGAACAGCCAGGCGATGCGGTTGATCATGCGGTTGGAGAGCTCGGTGGTGACCGCGGACTCGGGGATCTCTGTGCGCATGAAGCCACTGGAATCGGGGAAGGTGACTCGGATGGCTTTCTCGAAAACGGGGTCGTCCGGCAGGGCGCTCTGTGATTCGTAGACCGAGACGACGCACGAGCCCGTGCCGTCCCAAACATACTGGTTGCCCGGCTCGTTCAACCGATACTCGATGATCTCGACGACAACGAGAACATCTACCCCAAGCAGCTTGGCGACCTCGCCGCGGGTCATCGCGGGCCATTGGGGCGTGTTGTAGAGCACAGTCAGCAGATCCGCGCTCGGGATTGCGTATCCCGGATCCGCGTTCTGGATCAGGCGGTTGTTGACGCGTTCGATCACCCGTGCGGTGAGCCCGGGCTGGTCAGACTGGATGAGTCGGTTCGCTGTGCAGACCACGGTGAAGGATTTTCCGGTGATCCCCAGGTACTCGGCATTCACCTCGTGCTTGCCGGTTCGGTGCGCGGATTCCATCATCCCGCCGACCGCGGCACCGATGATGCAGCCCGGCGTGCAGAGCAATGTAGCCGAGGCGCCAAGGATCGCGAGTATGCGTAGAGGCCAGCGGGATTGGGGGTGAGTCATCATGCTCGTGGGATCCTTTTCACCAAGTCATTATTTTGTAGATCCAGGCGGCCGCGAAGAGCACACCGAGGATCATGAACATGCCCGGACGCAGGAGCACGACAAAGTGTTGCCCGAGCCTCGCGCCGGTGACGGCTTGCGTGAACGCTCCCCAGAACACCGCAGCGGATCCGATGACGAGCAGGAAGCCGAAGGGTTGTGTGGTGAGTGAGCGGGCCCAGTTTCCCTCGCCCGCTTGGGCGAACGCGGTGGTCATGCCGCAGGTTGGGCAGGGTTTGTCGAACCAGACGGCCCAGGTGCAGGGAGCGAGCCCGAGCTGGGTGTGTGAGCCATGTCCTGCTTTGTTCGGGCTGAGCCATGCGGCGGTGATGAGCACCGCGAGGATGAGTCCTGCGATCACGCCGGCTCCCGCTCGGGCTCCTGAGTTTGCGCGCAGCGGAGTCGTCCGTTCGGGCCTGGGGTGGACTGGGATGGTGTTCGACAATGTCCCCATTGGCCAGCCTATACGCACAGGATCACGGGTTGATCCCACGCTCGGTCAAACTCTCGGCTCAATCAAACTTGAAGACGCCCTTGCGGTACCCGTAGATATAGGCGACAACGGTTGTAAAGAGGAAGAAGAAGATCCGCAGGAGCCAGATCATGCCGGCGTCGGAGCGGGGATCCAGGCTCGTGAAGGTATTGGCCCACGGGTAGAGGAAGATGACTTCGATATCGAAGACCAGGAAGACCATCGCGATGAGGTAGAAGCGGATGTTAAACCGCTTGCGGGCGGTATTGACCGGGGTCATGCCCGATTCGTAGCTCTCGCCCTTGCGTTCGCCCTGGCGGGACGGGCCGATGAGCTTGGTGATTACAAGATTGAAGACACCGAATCCAACCGCCCCGAGGAGCATCACGAGGATCGGGAGGTAGGCGTTGATGGTGCTTGCGCCCAAGGTGAGGGCGGCGGGCTCGGTGGTCATCGTGTCGGGCTCCGTGTCTTTGGGTCGGCATCCATGCCGATCAGATTCATAATAGCCGGTTTCGGGATGTCAGGGATAGTTGGTGAGCTGCGAACTGCCCTGCCACATTGACAGGGCGGCTTGTCCGATTCGCCCGGGCGGGCAGGAAATCTGGTGCCTCGGGCGCTGCCGGACACCGGATAAGCCCCGATCGGGGGCTTGCGATTGGCACCGGGATTGCCATTGGTATCGGGCACGCGGTGCGCTCTCGCGCCGCCGGATCGATCAATACCCCGGGCAGAGCCGCCCGGATCATGTGGAGAAACGACAAATGGCATCGAAAGAACTCGTATTCGACATCGAAGCACGCCAGGCCCTGCTCGCCGGCGTCGAGAAACTCGCCGCGGCCGTCAAGGTCACCCTCGGGCCCCGCGGGCGCAACGCCGTGATCGATAAATCCTGGGGTGGCCCGACCGTCACCAAGGACGGCGTCTCGGTCGCTGAAGAGGTCGAGCTCGCCAACAAAGCCGAAAACATGGGCGCGATGCTCGTCAAGGAAGCATCCTCCAAGACCTCCGACGACGCGGGCGACGGCACCACGACCGCGACTGTGCTCGCCGAGGCCCTCTTCAAGGAAGGGCTCCGGTACATCGCCGCGGGTGTTGATGCCAACGCGCTCGTCCGCGGGATGAAGAAGGGCATCGAGATCGCCGCCAAATCCATCGACGACCTCGCGACCCCGATCAACGGCAAGAAGGACATCCAGAATGTCGCGACGATCTCCGCCAACAACGACCCCGAGACCGGCAAGATCATGGCCGACGCGTTCGAGAAGGTCGGCAAGGACGGNNATCACCGTCGAAGAGGGCAAGGGCTTCGAGACCGACATCACCGTCGTCGAGGGCATGCAGTTCGATCGCGGGTTCCTCTCGCCGAACTTCGTCACCGACGCGGAAGGCATGAAGGTCGAGTTCGACAAGGCGCTCGTGCTCATCCACGAGGACAAGATCGACAACCTGACCAAGCTCGTCCCGCTGCTCGAGAAGGTCATGGGCGCGAAGAAGCCGCTGCTCATCATCGCAGAGGACATCACGGGCGAGGCGCTCTCCACACTCGTCATCAACAAGCTCCGCGGCACGCTCCAGGTCGCCGCCGTCAAGGCGCCGGGCTACGGCGATCGGCGCAAGGCCATGCTGGGCGACATCGCCGTCCTCACCGGCGCGACCGCCGTCATGAAGGACCTCGGCACCAAGCTCGATCAGGTGAAACTCTCTGATCTGGGAATGGCCAAGAAACTCGAGATCACCGCCGACGACACCATCATCCTCGAAGGCGCGGGCTCGACGAAGGACATCCAGGGCCGGTGCGAGCAGATCCGCCGCGAGATCGACGCCGCCACCTCCGACTACGACCGCGAGAAACTGCAGGAGCGTCT
>JAGQOC010000042.1 GCA_020427745.1 Phycisphaerales bacterium
GAGTTCTTCCACACCTTCAACGCGCTCTACCAGAGCAACAAACAGATCATTCTGAGTTCCGACGCACCGCCGGATGAGATTCCGAACCTTGAAGAGCGCCTCGTCTCGCGTTTCACCTGGGGGCTCGTTGCGCGCGTCGAGAAGCCGGGTTTCGAGACACGGATGGAGATTCTCAAGCGCAAGGCCGACGAACGCAAGGTGGAGATGCCTGAGGCCGTGGCGCGGGAGATCGCGCTGCACCTCGACACGAATATCCGCGATCTCGAGGGCGCGATCTCCAAGCTGCAGCTCGTGTCGACGGTTGATAATCGCAGGATCGATCTGGATCTTGCGCGGATGGCGCTGGGCTCGGAGTTTGCCGCCGCGGTCACAGTTGCCGGCACGGACCCGACGATCGACCAGATCATCACGGCGGTCACGGAGTTTTACCAGGTCAAACGCACAGAGGTTCTCGGCAAGCGCAAGCACAAGTCGATCACGCTGCCGCGCCAGATCGGGATGTACCTCGCCCGCCAGAACACCCGGCACTCACTCGAAGAGATCGGGGCCCACTTCGGTGGACGGGATCACACGACGGTGATGCACGCCGTGCGCACGATCAAAAAGAAGTGTCGCGAGGACAATGATCTTCACAACTCGATCAACTCGCTCGAAGTCAAGATTAAGTCTGGACGCCTTACATCCCCGGCTTGATCCCGAACAATCACGCCCGGATCAAACGACAGATTCTTGTGGAATTTGTGTGGACAAGCGCTCGCCGGCGCGCAGCTTTGGCTCGCAATCGGGTTTCTTCGATCCGTATGTATCCTGTCGATTCCCTGTTCTCGTGAGCGCCCGGGCGCGCAGTTGACATTGAAACGACAATGTGTCCACGACCAAAATGGCGTACTAAATCTCTATGCATCAGATGGTTGAATGGTTGCCCGGCGGTTTGTCCACCTGTTGATCGCCCGAATTACCATCACCATCAGTATTTATCTCTGAATTGAGAATCAAGAACAAGCATCCGGGAGGCGTGCTCGGTTGTATCAGTTACGATTGCTTACGCACGCTGTGGATATCGTGGTGGATGCGTATGGTGGAAATCCCTTGCATTTGGATTCCTACCGGGGTTCTCGCAGCGAGCGGAAGAAGCCCTTGAGCCGATCGCTGGACTCGTCTGCGAGCACGCCCTCGATGACCTCGGCCCGGTGGTTCAGCCGGGTGTCCTCCAGGAGCCCATAGAGCGAGCGTACGGCCCCGGCCTTGGGGTCGGAGGCCCCGAAGACCACCCGGCCCACACGGGCGTTGACGATCAATCCAGCGCACATTGGGCACGGCTCGAGCGTGACCACGAGCGTGCAGTGGTTCAGACGCCAGTCGTTGATCGTGTCGCAGGCGTGCTTGATCGCGGTGAACTCCGCGTGTCCTGTCGGGTCGCGTCCGCCCTCGCGGGTATTGCGTCCCTCGCCGAGCACAACGCCGGTCATGGTTTCGTAGACGACCGCGCCGACAGGAACCTCGCCGAGTTCGGACGCCTCGTCGGCGAGCTCGAGCGCCCGACGCATCATGAGCAGATCCGTGGGGGTCGGCTCAGCCATCGGAATCATCCGTCGGCGTGATCGCGTTCGGGTCTTGGTCTAGCTTGGTTGAACCGATCACACGCTCGATGGGCATCACGCGGAGCACGAAGAGCCCGAGCTCGTAGAGCGCATAGAGCGGAACGGCGAGCAGGATCATCGAAACCGGGTCCGCGGGCGTGAGGATGGCGCCCAGGATCGCGCAGATGACAATCGCGTGCCTGCGCCACTTGCCCATCGCTTTGGGATCGAGCAAACCGACCCATCCGAGCATGACGATGACAACGGGTGTCTGGAACGCGATGCCAAATGCGAGCCCCATATTGAGCAGCGTTTTGATGTACTCGCTGATGCGGTATTGCTGGAGGATCCCGGTCTGCGTTGTGAGCTGGGCGACCTGGATCAGCGGCTTGCCGTCCTTGAGCCCGACATACACGCGCTGCTGCATCAGCGGCTCGTTGATCCACACAGAGCCCACGGGGGGATCGATCGGGTCCCCTTGCAGGACGGGGATTGTGGGGAGCACAACACCCTGAGGGAGTGCGATGCCCGGGACGGCGCGTTCGCCGGACACGGAGGCGTTGAAGCCGATGAAGAACGCAAGGATCACGGGGAGGATCGCGAAATACAGGAACAGCATGCTCAGGACGGTGAGGATCCCGGAGAACGGGATGAGGAGGTACGCGATGCGTTTCTCGTGGGCGTAGAGACCCGGGGAGACGAAGCGCCAGAGTTGGTAGAGGATCCAGGGAGCGCCGACGAGGATGGTGACAACGAGCGCGATCTGCACGACGGTGCCGAAGGTCTCGAACGGGCTGGTCGCCTGGAGAACGGGGGGCTGTCCGCCCTCGTGGAGTTTTTCGAGCGCGGGCTTGATGAGGAGTTTGAGGATCGGGCTGCCGAAGAAGATGAAGGCGACGAAGAAGATCGGGAGGATGCCGATGACGGCGAGGAAGACGCGCTTGCGGAGATCCTCGAGGTGATCACCGAAGGACATGATGAGCGGCGAGTCGAGCAAGCCGTCCTTGAGGTCGCGTCCCGGGATGTTGGAGGGTCTGGGCACCGAGGGTTCTTTCCTGAGCCATTCGTGTTTCGTTCGGAAGAATGCGCCCGAATGAATTCCCAAGAACCCGACGGGCGGAGCAATGGTAAGCATCCAGAGGACAGGGGATTGGTTCCCCGCCCGAACGGGGCGCGAAGTGGAGGCGGGGTTGTGAGCGAGTGGTCGACCGATGGGTCGCAGATTCAGGCGGCGATCGGGGGTGATTCGGATGCCCTCAGCGCGGTCTGGCGCGAGCATCGTCGATGGGTCGCCGCGATCCTGCTTGCGCACAAGCCCCGGGAGGCGGACTTGGAGGATCTGCTGCAGATGGTCGCGATGCAGGTATGCCGCAAGATCAGCGAGGTCCGAGAACCCGGCGCGTTCCGCCCGTGGCTGCGGATGGTCGCGGTGAACACCGCGCGTGGCGAGGGACGCAAGACCACCCGGAGACGCAGAGGCATGCTCCGGCTTGTCGGGGCACAGGGCAGCGAGCCGATCCGTGAGACTATCGGCGAGCAGGTCTGCAGTGAGGACGCCCGGCGCGTTTTGGACGCCGCGTTGCAACTCCCCGAGTCTTATCGCGAGCCGGTGCTGATGCGGTGTCTGAAGAACATGAGTTACAAGCAGATCAGTGCCGTGCTGGACCTGCCCGAGACAACGATCGAGACCCGCATCGCACGCGGGAGGCGGATGCTCCGCGAGATGGTGGAGATGAACGAACGACGAGTAGAGCAGGACAGCCCGGCGACAATCGCCACGGCGACGACAGGGAGCAGACGATGAACAACGATAGCACACCCGACGCACCGATCGAGATGCCCGCGAGTGATCGCGACGCGTTGATCTCCCGCGTTGTCGATGGCTGCGCCAGCGCCTCGGATTGGAACAGTTTTCGTGCGATGGCGGCGGACGATCAATCGATCTGGTCCGAGCTCGCCGTTGCGCAGCGCCAGTACGAGTCGCTCAGCGAGATTCTGCACAACACATCCGCGATCGCGGACTCGGTGGAGCTCCCGGGCGGTGCGGTGCGTCACGCGCACCACCAGAACCGCTTGGACTTTGTCTCCCGCTGGGGCGGGTGGGCCGCGGCGGCGGCAATCCTGCTCGTCTGGGTCGCGGGGATGAACACGCAGCGTGGCGGCTCGATGGATTCCGCGGGGATGACCGCCGGCTTGCTCCCTACGGGCGCAAAGGCGCTGAACTCCGCGACGCCCGACGAGGCGATGGACCAGTACATGACCGCGGGTTTCCAGGCGGGGCGTGTGGTCGGCGAGGTCCCCAACCCGATCGTGATCGAGACCCGCCCGATGCCGGACGGCAGCTTCGAGGTGCTCTATCTGCGTCAGATCCTTGAACGCAAGGTGCTCAGCGAGGTCTACCGCGAGACGAACGACGAGTTCGGCAACCCGATCGCGGTGCCGCTGGAGACCGACCCGAAGCGGATCAAATCTTTCTGAACCCCTGCAAATGTTGACGGGTGTTCCCGATCGGTGCATCCAGTGAACCACACACAGAGACCACTTCCCAAGGAGACAACCATGGAACTCATCCAGAGACTCACTTCACCGATGATGCTGATGACGATGGCCGGCGCACTGACGGCATCGGTTGCAAACGCACAGTTCGTGCAGACCCAAGACTCGCCCGGCATCAAGATCCACGAACACCTCGACAGCGATGGCACCCACACATCCAAGTGGGTACAGAAAGTCAGCGACGACGAGCATGTCTATGTGCTCGAACTCGTCAATGGCGTGTTCTCCGCGGAGGTCGATGGCAAGGATGTTCCCGCGTCGTGGATCCACGATCGGGGGAACAAGGTGGTCATTATCAACGATGGCGGCGAGACGGTGTACGAGTTCATCGCGCCCAAAGAAAAGAACACCTCAGTCTCGTCTGCACAGAACTCGATCGCGTGGGCTTTCGGGAATGATGATGATCATGTTCGGCAGGTCACGCTCGATATCGAGCAGCCCAAGGTGATGCTCGGGATCAATATGTCCGAGCCCGGTGCGGCACTCCGCAAGCACCTCAAGCTCACGGACGATCGGCAGGTCATCATGGTCGAGAAGGTGGTCGAGGGGCTCCCCGCAGAACAAGCAGGGATGGAATCCTACGACATCATCATCTCGATCGACGGTTCGGACGAGGCGTCCGGCGAGGTCCTGCACAAAGCCCTCATGAGCCACGAGGCGGGGGACACGCTCAAGCTCGTCGTGCTCCGTGCGGGGGACAAGCTTGTGCTGACCCCCAAACTCGTCGCCTACGACGGCGAGAAGCTCGGCACCAAATCGATTACGATTTCCATGGATGACAGTGCTGATGTACCACAGGATTTCTGGTTCAGCGACGACGGCAACAGCCGGGTCCGCATCAATCGCATCCCCGGTGCGAACAGCTTCCCGGATGCCCTTCAGAGCCAGAAAGAAAAGATGGTTCTTCACGAAGAAATGATGAAGCGGGCCAAGGAGGCGCTCGCCCAGGCGGAACGCCAGGTGCTCGAACTCCGCGACGGGCAGCTCTTTGTTCATCGGGAGAATGCCGAGGAACTCCAGGAAAAGCTGCTGGGCAAGCTCCGTTATCTCGAGAACAACCGCGAGTTCATCATGGAAGAAAAGCTGGATATGGAAAACCGGCTCGCCCAGCTCGAGGACCGGTTCGCGATGATCGAGGACCAGATGGAGAAGGTCTCGGGGCTGATCGAGCGGATGTTCGAGAAGATGACCGAGGACCGCGACGAGGACTAACTTATTCTTTTTCATGATTGGTCCGGATGGGCTGAAAAAAGCTGCATCCGCGTCCCAATCACCCCTGTACACCGAAGACCACGACGCCGATCCTGTTCTTGACAGGGTCGACCCCCGGCGGCTGCAAGACGAGACCCCTTGCAGCCGCCATCTTTTTTGGCGATCCGCGGATCCGATTGATATTCGGATGCGTTGGTCGGAATGAAGAACCTTCGGCACTGGTTCCGGTATGATGAATGAACCAATATCGGAGTGTGACATGCCGAGCGAGAACCTTGACACCATGACCGGCGAGCAGATGCTCGCGTTTGTCCGTGGAGCCTCCGATCAGCTCCGTGAGGAGATCAGGAAGGTTGTTGTCGGGCAGCGTGATGTGATCGACCAGATCCTGATGGCGATTTTTAGCCGCGGACACGCGATGCTTGTCGGCGTGCCCGGGCTCGCCAAGACGCTGCTCATCTCGACAATCGCGGACGCGATGGAGCTGGAGTTTTCGCGGATCCAGTTCACCCCGGACCTGATGCCGAGCGACATCACCGGCACGGAGGTTATCGAGGAGAACCGCTCGACGGGGCACCGCGAGCTGCGTTTCGTGCGCGGGCCGATCTTTGCGAATCTGATCTTGGCCGATGAGATCAACC
>JAGQOC010000239.1 GCA_020427745.1 Phycisphaerales bacterium
ATGCAGCACCTGCCCGTGCACGAGTGCTGGTACTCGATCATCTGAAAGAAAAATCTCTCCAAGCCATCGAGCGAGCTGATCCCGTCGATCCGCTCGATCAGCGAGGAAACCACGCTCTGCTGGTAGTACTCAAGGGCTTTGAGGTAGAGCGTGTGCTTATCCCCAAAGGTGTCGTAGAGCGAGAACCGGTTGATGCCCATCGCACCAGTAAGATCGGTGATGCTCGCCGCGTCGTACCCCTTCTCCCAGAACACACCCATCGCCTTAGCGAGGACGGCATCGGGATCAAAGGACTTCGGGCGGGGCATCGGTCAACCTTTCTGCATCATCATACACCGCGGAGAGAGCCGCATTGTTCCGCAAATCTTCTGGAACTCATGCTTTAGCGACACATCACGCGGCTGAATAACCGCACCTAGGGGATCGTGACCGTCGTGTTGACACGGATGTCGTCGTCTCGGACACTCAGCCCGATCAGCACCGTGTCGGCGGTTGCGGTTTTGCGGAACACGAACCGGCGCGTCGCCGTCGCGCCGGGCTCCAGCCCCGAGATCGACGCCCGTGCCCGACCCTCGCGCTCAGGAACCGCGACGAGATCGAGGTTCTGGGCGAGCATCGTCCGGTTCGTGACGGAGACCGTGATCTCCGCGGCACCGTCACCGAGCGAGCGGGCGGCGGAGCGGATCTCCACACCGTCGTAGCCGAGCTCGATCCCGCGGTTCATGCGCATGAGCGGGTACTGCTCATCGGCGGCGACCTCGACATCGAAGACGAGCGGCTTGGTGCCGCTGAGTTCACCCGCGGAGAACGAGAGCGTGATCGGTGTGCGGAGAACCTCACCGGGCTTGAGCGCGAAGGGCACAACGCGGGGAGCGATCTCCCAGCTGCGATCGATCTTGCCCGCCCCCTGCGTGTAACCCCCCGGCTCGACGATATAGAGCCGACCGGTAATCGGATACGACCAGGGATTGGTCATCACAAGATCGTGATTGTGAATGCCCGATCGTGCTTCGATGGTGTCCGGTGTAAGCCGGATGTTGCTGAGGAACCGCGCCAGCGGGATATTGACGCCTTCGATGATGACCGGGGAGCGACGGACGCGGACGCGGTGGACGGGGAGATCGAGCTCGCCGACGATCTCGAGGGGGATGGTTGTTTCATTCTCGAAGAGATCGACACGGGTGAGCTCGTGCATCGCGAGGGGGAGGGTGAGCTCGGGCTCGCCAAGCAGTGGGTCCTCGAGCCAGACGATGAGAACACCCTCCGTCTCGGGCTCGCCCTGGCGCGGACCGACAAGGAGGACGCGTGCGCCGTCGAGCAGGTCGAGCTCCTCGATCGCATCCCGGCCGCTGAGTCTGGAAGAAAGAGTGCGCCAGACATGGAGCTCGGGGGTCGGCATGACCTGGGCGCGTTTCCCGGGGGTCAGTGTCCATGCGTCGGCGAGCAGGAGCTGGAACTGGTCGATGGGGTATCCCGAGCGGGCGGCTTCCCACCAGAACGCGAGCGCCTTGCGCGCGAGCGCACCGGCGGCGGTCCAGGTATCGGTCTCGAATCCCTCGCCCTCGGTGCTCGCCGGGCGGAAGACCATTGAAAGAACAGGCTGGTCGTCGGCACCGCTCGGGGCGCTCGTCATCGCGTTGATCCAGTCCTCAACGAGCAAACGCATCGAGCTGGAGCGAGAGGATCCGGTGTTCTGGAGCTGCACGCCCCGTGCTCGCTGAGCGACGACCGGATCGAGCGGTCGCTCGACGCTCCAGGGAACACTGATAACCGGTCCGGGCACAAAGCGAGAGAACTCGTCGTGAACCCTCCCGGTCTGGGTCTCGAGCTTGGAAGCAGGCTCCTCTGTGGGCGCACCGCCGAAACTCCAGCGTGCGGTGGATTGCCCGTAACGATCGAGCAGGTGCCCGCCGAAGGCATTCCAGCGATCCATCGGGGACGCGAAGACATCGAGCACGGCGGTCGTGTCCGCGGCGAGCGCGTCGGCGAGCTCGATCGGGACTTCGCGGAATCCGATCCCGACCTCGATATCAGCGCGCACGAGCTTGTCGATCGTCTGCAGGATACGGCCGTTGGGCTGAAAATCCTCCGGCTTGGTGTCCGAAGCCCAGACATTGATCGCGGCGTAGCCGACGGCGCTTCCTTCGACGAGCGGCTTGATCGCATCAGCGATCGCTGGACGCGTCGCGTCCGCTTGGATGCCGAACACACGCGAGTTTTCCGGCCGATCGGTGGGCGGGGCCCAGAAGAAGTCGAGCGTACGGATGCCGACGAGTTCATCTTTCGTGAACACCTCGATGTCGGCGTGGTACCAACCAAACTTGGCCAGGCTCGGCGTCCAGTCACGACGGACACGCCGAGAGCCCTCGGAGAGCACCACGGAATCGACCTGGTTGCCCTGAACATCGAAGACTCGCGCGTTGGCGGTGATCTGCTCGCCGGTGAGGTCGCGGATGAGGACCTCCAGAACGGGGGGCTCGTTGGACAGCACGATGTTCCCCGGCTTCGCGGTCGTGAGTTCCAGCCTCGGGAGCTGCGCGACGACGATGTCATCGAAGAACGCCGAGCCGGAGAAGTCCTGCTCCCAGACCATGAACTTTGGGATCGAGTGTGTGCGGGGCTGCTGCTCGGGCTGTAGCAGCTCCAGCTCGATCTGCATGTACACCGCCTCCGGGCTCAATCCCTCAACGACGACGGCGAGCTGTGACCAGTGGTTCTCGCTCAGGATCAGCTCGGAGACAGACTCGGAGTTCGTGATCGGGTTCCCCTGCTGATCGATCAGCCTCGCGACGAGCCGGGCGCGGGCGTGTGTCAGCCCGTCGGTGCGTACACGCGCGGTGATCATGTAGTCGGCATCCGGGAAAACGCCGAGCTCTCCGGTGCGGAGAACAAGACTCGTGGAGCCACCCTCGGTGGGGAGTTCGACAGTCCCGATCCCGGAATACGCGGGCGCGGTGAAATTCAGTTTCCCGCCGTTCCAGATCGGGAAGCCCGGGCGATCACGAGGCACACGCGGGTCGTTCTGGGCGCGGATCCATCCGAACGGGACCGGGAGCGGGTTGAAGTCGCGTTCCTCGAAATCGAATGCCTTGACGATCCGCCCTGCGGAGGCGGGGCGTGACTCGGACTGCGCGTGCGCGGGGAGCCCCGCCGCCCCCACCGCAGCGAGGAGCGCGGCGACGAGCGGCCCTCGGGATGCGGGGATGCGATGCGCACAATGCATAGGAAGAGATATCGGCCAGTCCGCGCCGATCCGTGCAGATTCGGGCGGTTTTCGTGGATCCGGGATCGGTGTGCGGATTCCCCTATCATTGGACCAACTCTGCCCGGAAGGAGTCCTCATTGAGCGACGAAGCACCGATCAACCAGAAGCCGACCCCGCCGCCCAGAACGCCGCTACGGGCGTACATCCCGGAAGGGACGACGCTCCAGGCGGCGGAACACTTCGAGACGGTGCTCAAACAGCGCCGGACGGTGCGTCACTTCTCCGATCGCCCGGTGCCTCGGGCGGTGATCGAGTCCGTCATCCGCTCGGCGGGGAGCGCCCCGAGCGGGGCGAACATCCAGCCGTGGCGGTTTGTTGCGGTGAGCAACC
>JAGQOC010000240.1 GCA_020427745.1 Phycisphaerales bacterium
AAACCACAAGAAAACCCGCCACATTGGCGGGTTTTCATTTGTCATCGGGATGTTACAAGCTCGCTTATGGGCAACCGGCGCCGTACGCCGTAAGGAACACACTGACATCAAAGAAGTTCAGCAAACCATCGCCGTTGAGGTCCGCGGTGCAGGCGTTGGGATCTTCGCGCACCACGATGAAGGCCTGCTCGGATACGGCGGAGCCGCGGGAGTTGGTCGCGACGCAGTCGTACACGCCCTCGGTGGCGGGCGAGGCGGTGAACCCGAGCGTGCCGGTGGTCGCGCCGGACACGCCGTTGCCGTCCACGACATCCACGCCGTCGCGGCGCCACTGGTAGGTGACATCGAGCGGGACGCCGATCGCGGAGGTCAGCTGCACGGGTTCGCCCGGGTTCGCCGCCTGCGACACGGGCTGGAGGGAGATGGCCGGACCGAGATCGAAGACCAGAGCGCGGCCGGATTGGAAGAATCCGAACTCGCCGAAGCGCCAGTCGCCGTAAACCAGGATGTCATCGTCCATGTCCACGCTGTTCACACGCGCAACTGAATCCTGGACTGCGTCCGCGAGCGATCCGATGACGGCGCCATTCGTGATGTCGATCAGATCGATCTGTGAACCACGCGTCACGGCGATGATGTCGCCGTGGAGGTCGTAGGGGAAGAATCCATCGGCCACGAAGAGCTGGTCCCCGGTCGCGATGTCGTAGACCCACACCCGTCCCTGGTTGTCACCGAGGGCCACGCGACCGGCGTCCATGGAAGAGCTCTGGAAGCCGAGCGCGATGGGATCCCCCGGGTCCGCCTGCGGCAAGATCGACCGGATCTCAGCGCCCGTGGTCACATCGAACACACGCGAAACACCGAGGTTGCTCTCATTGGGCGCGCTCACGAGCACGAGATTGCCGTCCGCTTCGACATGCCGTCCAAACTGCAGTTGCGGGAAGATCAGATCCGGATTCTCGGGGACGAGTTCGCGAACGAAGTTGCCCGCGAGATCGAACACGCTGACAGAACCGAAGAACGAGTTCGCGCCCGAATCCCCGACCACGACCATGTCCCCGGCGATCGCGACGGCCTCGCCGAAGAAGTTGTTCTGCCCCGGCTGGTTCCCGCGGGTGATCGTCGTGACCGCACCGGTGACGATGTTGCAGATGTGCACCTGCCCGGGCGCCGAGAAACTCGGCTTGGTTCCGAAGACGAGCGTGTCGCCCTGCACGGCGACCGGCTCGGCGTCACTTGCTGATTGAAATGCCCCGGAATGCGGCATCTGAAAGTTTCGGACCCCCGCAAACTGGCGGTCATAGACATAGATGATCTTGTCCCCCGTCGTGGGGCCCGCGGCCTGGACAACAACAATGTAGTCATCGGTGAGGACAACATCGCGACCGAACCTGCCCGACGACTCGACGGTCGTCGGCCGAAGCTCGAGGCTCCGAGGTTGGGCGGTGATGCCCGCTTCGGCTGGCAAACAGGATGCACACAAGGAGACGAGCACAGCGGCGGTGGTTCGGATCATGGCGGAGTTACCTCGGTTGAATGGGACCAGAAAAGCGAGCGATCCGGACTTTGTGTGACTCGCGATCGACGCGACGCCCCGCGAAGGCCCGCGATGCCATAAACAGGGGATACTCCTGTTCCAAGGGCACTATAAAGGAAGAACTCGCCGGAGCAGTGTGCTTTTTCAGAAAGAACCCAAAGACGAAGACAAGCAACTCGGTGAGGCGCTCGCAGCGACCACAACCCACTCGCCAAAAAACCCGCCGGTCTGGCGGGTCTTAAATCGTTATAAACATAAACACTTGTCTTATGAGTTAATCACTCGTCCCTCGCTCGCCAGCACCGCCTCATGCACGGCCTCGTGCATCGTCGGGTGCGCGTGCACCG
>JAGQOC010000007.1 GCA_020427745.1 Phycisphaerales bacterium
GACGACGGGTCGCGACGAGGCCGCCAAGACCGAGCAGTGCAGCGGTGCCCGGGGTCGGGACCGCGTTGCCGGTGATGGTGACATTGTCCAGGCGGTTGTTGCCGGTGTCCGACGATGCGCCGTCGAAGGTGAAGACGATCGATGCGTCCGCAACGCCGTCCAGCGCCGAGATCGCGTAGCTCGAGAGCACCCAGGTGGAGGTTGCTGCGCCGAGGGTGTCGAGGACACCGAGCGAGGTCGCGCCGTCGAACATCTCGACGGTGACCTGGTTGAAGCCGGTGGAGGTCCCGCGACGAGCGAAGTCGATCACGAGGTCGGTCCACGCGGTGCCGTCGAACGAGAACACGGCCTGAGCGCCGTTGTTGGTCACGCCTTGGGTGGTTGCGCCCTGGAACGAGAACGAGCCGCCCGAGACGCCGTCGATCGCGCCGGTGGTGGTGCCCGAGAAGCTCTGGACCCAGTTGTAGACACCTGCGGTGTCATCGGTGTTGAAGTTGGCGATGCTGAACTCACCAGCGCCAACATCCGCGGCCTGCGGGAAGTCGGTGGTTTCCCAGCCGAAGCCGCCCCCGGGCAGGTCCTGTGCGTTGAAGCCCCAGTTGGCGACGGTGTCTGCACCGGCGATGCCGGTCAGCCCCGCGAGGGCAACGATTGCGATTGCATTCTTCATTTCTTCTCTCCGTAATCAGTCAGTTGCTGCTGAAAACATACCGACCCACGCAGGCCGGAACTCTCTCTCGACTGGGCAGCCCGGGGCGCATCCGCCCCCGGTGACAGGCACCGCCCGATGAAACCCTTCTATCCGCAGAAAACTACGAATTTCAGGGGACAATCAATCATATCAGAAACATCCGGCGTGTCGAACCATCAGACCCGGAATTGGCGCAAAGATTCCGTGCAGTCAAGCTCCCTTTCGCGCTTATCAATCTGCCCAGTTTGACTGCTGACACTCGAAAAAGCCTCGAACCCGTCCAAGCCCCTTACGGACAGCCGGCATTGAAGGCATCGAGGAACGCGAACACATCGAAGATGTCAAACGAGCCATCGCCCGTGAAATCCGCGGCCGGGTCCATCGCGTTGAACGCGTCGAGGAACGCGAACACATCAAAGATGTCGAGTTCGCCATCCCCGGTGAAGTCCGCGGGACATGATGCGGCGGCGGTGTCAATGACGAGGGTGACGCCGTCCCATGTGCCGTCGCCCTCGATGACGCCGATATCGGTCGCCGAGCCGGAGGCGGGGTCGATGGTGTAGAGGTGGCTGGAGATCTCCACGAAGACATCCGGGGCGATCTCGTCGAATCCCTGGATAATGCCGTAGAGCGTGCCGTTGGGTGCGAAGTCGAGCCCGGTCTCGAACTGAGGGTTAAACCCGATGCCGAAGACGGGGGTGCTCGAGGCGATGGTGTTGGACTCGAGGTCGATGTTGACCAGCCGTAGCGAGCCCAGACCCGTCAACGCGAGCCCGTAGAGCGAGCCTTCCGTGAGGGTCGGGTGCCCGGGGGGTACCACCGCGAGCGAAGAGATCGCGTCGGTGATGATGTTGTGGATGCTGATGGGTGCGCCGGTCGCGGCGTCGACCTCCATGATCCGCACGAACGCACCGACGGTTGTTGTGACATAAGCGACCGAGCCATCGTTGGAATAGGCCATGCCGGCGACGCCGGAGTCCATGAACCCGATGGAATCGATCAGGGTGTTGCCGTCGTTGATGAGATCGAGCACCCGGAGGGAGTTGGTGGTGTTCTCGAACCCGACGAGGTCGGCGGTGCCCGGGCGGATATCCGCGCCGCCGAAGCGGAGATCGGGCGCGGCCTGGGAGACAACAGTCACGGTCGAGGGATCGGCGAGGTCGAAGACACCGATCGATGCGAGCTCGATCCCCGGTGCGCCGAAGAATGCGGAGCCTTCAATGATGTACGCCTGCTGCGTAGAGGTCCCGCCCGCGGCGGTGCCGGCAATGATTGCGAGTGTGGCCAGTGTGGTTTTCATCGCTCGCCCCCCTTCTTTACGGGTCGGTTGAGCCCGAGTTCGTCGTTGATGGCTTCCTGGCGGGGTCTCGGATCGGGCGGGGGCATCTCGAGCTTGGTTCGCTCGCTCGGCGTGGAGCGTGCGGCGAGCGGGGATGCCTTGGGTGGTGTGTACCGAGTGATGTAGCGGAACCCGGTGCCCTCTGCCTCGACATCAACGACCACGCCGGTGCGTGTCACTTCGTAGACGCCGGTGGAGGTGGTGACGAGCAGATTGCCGTTGTCGAGCTCGACGATGCCGCGGTAAAGATCGAGGGTTCCCGGGTCGTACTGCCCGACGAGCGTCCCGGTCGGGTCGAACTCGAGGATCACGCCGGACGAGAATGCGCAGACAAGGAGATTGCCGTTGGATGCTTCGGCGATCTGCTCGGGGAAGTCAAGCTGGGGGAAATTGATGAAGCTCGCGAAGAGGTCGATAAACTTGCCCTCAAGGGTGTAGCGAACAATCTTGTCCTGCCCCTCGTCGGCGACGAGGACCTCGCCGTTGTATTCGATCACATCGAATGGACCGCGGATGCCGCCGTAGCGGTTGAACGCGAAGTCGGTTTTTTCGGAGCCGTCGGTCGGGCTGAGGCGTTTGACATTCTTCTGGCTGACGACGAGGTCATTGAGGCGTCCGTAGTTGGTGACGAGGACATCGCCCGCGCCTGGACCGCTGGTCAGGACATGCCCGCCTCGGATGTTGTCCATGATGTCGAGGTCGAGTGCACCGCCGAGGGAGAAGACACCGACGAAGGAGCCGTCGGGATTGAACTCGGAGACGACATCGGCAAACTGGTCGGTGATGAGGATGGTGCCGCTCGCGGAGATCATCGCCTCGATGGGGCGGTCGAAGACATCGACGCCGCCGTCTGATCCGGGGTCGGTGATGAACGCGTTGTCGATGAGCGTGCCGTCGGCTGCGGAGAAGACCCAGACGGAGCCGTTGGTGGAGTACGGGATCAGGAGGACATCCTGTGCCGATGCGCCGGAGCAGGCGAGGGCGGCGGCGAGGAGTGTGCAGGCTTTGAACATAAAAGGACCTCTTTGGGTATGGATGGCGAGCGTCTGATCGTACCCGATCGGTGCAGGATCCCAAAGCAATTCCGCCCTGAAATCGGCGAAGAACAGCGGTTATCTGACGGGGTTCTCCGCGTTCAGCTCCCAAGCGAGAAACCCGCCCCGGAGGTTGATGACCTGGAACCCGTTCCGCTGGAGGAAGGCGCAGGAACGCGCGGAGCGCATCCCGCTGCGGCAGTTAACGATGTAGCGTTTCGAGCGGTCGAGATCTTCAAGGTGGGACGCGATACGCGTGTGGGCGAAGTTTACGGCCCCCGGGATGTGCCCCTCGCCGAACTCGGTTGCCCTGCGGACATCGAGGGGGAACGCTGACCGATCGTCGAGCATGTCCATCGCGTCCGTGACCTCGATCTCTGCGATCGTCGCGAGGGGGTGGGTGCTGTCCTCGTACGCATCGAGTTCGGAGGCGTCGATCCACCCGACGATCCGGTCGAGCCCGATGCGGACAAGATCGCGGACCGCTTCATCGATCCGCGATTGCTCGATCACGAGCGTGATCGTGTCCGCGTCGGTGACCATCGACCCGGCGTTGGTGTTGAAGCCGTTGTCCAGCGGGAAGGAGAGTGACCCGGGGATATGCCCGGCGCGGAACGCCTCCCACGGGCGGGTGTCGATGATGACCTCGTGGTGGGCATCGATCGCCCTCGCGTCCTGAGCGTTCAGGTGTTTGGGGCTGGGGAGCGTGCCGAGCACCCGCGGCCCGACTTTGTTGTCTCGCTTCATCGCCGCGAAGTACATCGGGGGCTCGGGCTGACCGCTGAGGATGAAATCGACAAAGCCCTGTTCGTTCTCGCCCGCGAGGATTGCGGAGTTGAAGCGTCGCTCGTAGCCGATGGTGCTCATCGGGACGGCCCCGAGTGCTTTGCCGCAGGCGCTGCCTGCCCCGTGACCGGGCCAGACCTGGACGAAATCGGGAATGCCGTCGAGCTTGCGGAGTGTCTGGAAAAGGCGTCTGGCGGAGGGCTCCATCGCGCCGGTCTTTCCCGCGGCGGTCTCCAGCAGATCCGGGCGTCCGAGGTCCCCCACGAAGACAAAGTCTCCCGATGCCATCCCGATCGGCGCGTCGGCGTCCGAGCCCTGGTCGGTAATGAGGAACACGATGTGCTCGGGGGTGTGCCCGGGGGTGTGGAGCACACGGAAACTAATGTTCCCGATGGAGAATCTGTCGGAATCTTTGAGGAGTTGGTGCTCGTAGCTGCCGCCGGACATCTTCTTGTTGAGCCACTCGTACTTCCAGTCCGCGTCTCCCTCGTCGGAGACATAGACCTTTGCGCCGATGCGTTCGGCGAGCTCGCGGGAACCGGAGAGGAAGTCCGCGTGGATATGTGTCTCTGCGGTCGCGATGATCCTGAGGTTGTTCGCGGCGGCAAGATCGATGTAGCGGTCGACATCCCGCTCGGGGTCGATGATGATTGCTTCGCCGGTCTGCTGGCACCCGATCAGGTACGCGGCCTGGGCAAGCTTTTCGTCGTAGATCATCCGCATGAACA
>JAGQOC010000043.1 GCA_020427745.1 Phycisphaerales bacterium
CGCCGGTGGGCTCGTCCTTCCAGTCCTCGGGGCGCTCGCGCGGCTCGAAGTCGTCGTAGGTCCTCGCCGGGATCTCCGCGTTCACCAGCAGCTCGATCTCCGTCAAGAGCGAGCCCTGCGCCGGCGTCACCAGAGACCACGCGTGCCCCTTGCGCCCCGCGCGGGCCGTGCGCCCGATGCGGTGGACATAGATATCCGGGTCCTCGGGCAGGTCGTAGTTCACCACATGCGTGATCCCCTCGACATCGATCCCGCGGCTCGCGAGGTCCGACGCAACCAGCACCGAGAGCTTGCCGGACCGGAACTTGCTCATCACCTGGTTGCGCTTGGACTGAGAAAGGTCGCCGTGGATCGCGTGCGCCTCGATGTCCTTACGCTCGAGATACCGAACCACCGAATCCACGGTCCGTTTCATGCGGCAGAACACGATCGTCAGCGCAGGCTCCTCGTGCGTGAGCACATGGGCGAGCATCCGGCGCTTGTCCCAGGGCTCAACCGTCACATACGCCTGCTGGACAAGATCAACGGTCAGCGCGCCCGACGAGACCTCAAGCTTGGTCGGCTCGTGCATGAACTTGCGGGCGAGCTTCTCGATCTCGTCGGTGAAGGTCGCGGAGACAAAGATCGTCTGCCGATCCTCCGGGCAGTGCCCAAGGATCTTACGGATGTCGTCGCGGAACCCGATGTCGAGCATCCGGTCGACCTCGTCGAGCACCGCGAACTCGATGTCGTGCAGATTGAGAAAGCCGCGATCGATCATGTCGAGCACACGCCCGGGTGTGCCAACGATGATCTCGGGCCCCTTGCGGAGCTGCTCGGCCTGCACATTGATCGACTGCCCGCCGTAGATCGCACAGACCTTGATCCCCGTCTCCCCGGAGAGCTCCTCGATGTCCTGCTTGATCTGCACCGCGAGCTCGCGGGTCGGCGCGAGGATGATCGCGATCATCG
This sequence comes from Phycisphaerales bacterium, assembly GCA_020427745.1. Taxonomy (GTDB): domain Bacteria; phylum Planctomycetota; class Phycisphaerae; order Phycisphaerales; family UBA1924; genus UBA1924. Next base: position 952 of record JAGQOC010000043.1, read on the forward strand.
AGTCGCCCTTCTGGATCATGTGCAACAGCGGCAAACCAAACGCGGCGGTCTTGCCCGTGCCGGTCTTCGCCTGCCCCAAGATATCCACACCGGTCATCGCCAGCGGGATCAGCTCCGCCTGGATCTTCGTTGGGTGCTTGAACCCGAGCTTGTCGATCGCGTCCACGACCTCTTTCTTCAGCCCCAGTTCTGCGAAGGTCTTGTCGAGCTCGAAGCTCTCCTGCGACCACCCGCCCTCGGGCTCCGAAACCGTGCGTACGCGTTCGGGCTCTTTGTCGGCACCCTTGTCGCGTGGCTTTCGGCTCCGTCCTCTGCCTTTCCCGCCGCCTTCGCCGCCGCCTGATCGTCCGCCTCTGCCCCCGCGCCTGCCGCCGTCTTTTCTGTCGTCGCCCATGAAAAGGGTGTCCATTCTGCCCCGTATCGGGGCGTCCGCCGAACCGGGCGATCCGTATTGCCCTCGGCTCCGAAAAAGCACCGGCACGCCGCCGGTCGTGCGAAGATCATAGGCGATCCACGCTCAGAATCACGCCCACAAGTCCCGTCTATTTGAACGCTTAGAGCATCCGGAGCACCGGTTCCTCGCTCAGCTCGCCCGGCTCGATCCGCCCCACCACGCCCTGCTTGCCGAGCTCATAGACCGTCGGCACATACGCCTCGCCACGCGACGGATCCGTCGACTTCATGACCACCTCCCGCTCGCCGTCCCAGTGGATCAGGTCGATCGACCCGTCCATCCGCTCGACCAACGCGTTGCAGTTCGCGCGATCCGTCCAGCACCCCGAGTTGAGGTAGACAGGCCCACCGCTCGCTGAAGTATTCAGCTTGATCTCCGGGTTGTGGATATGCCCGCAGATGATGCCGTCGAACCCGTGATCGCGGGCGTAGTGCAGCGCGCTCTCCTCGAAGCTCCCGATGATCATCGTCGCCTTCTTGACCTTGAGCTTGATGAACTTGCTCAGCGACCAGTACCGCATCCCGAGCCGACGCCGGACGCGGTTGACGATCCGGTTGACCCAGATCGTGAACTCGTAGCCTCGATCGCCGAGCTTGGCGATCCACGGCGCCGTCCGCGTGACGAGATCGAACTGGTGCCCGTGCAGGATGAGGTACCTCTTGCCATCCGCCGTCGTGTGCTCGACGCGCTCGGCGAGGTTGATATTCCCGAAATCCCGCGCCGCGTCGTGCTCACCCAAAAAATGCGAGAGGAACTCGTCGTGGTTGCCGACGGTGAAATGGATCGGCGTGCCCTTCTTCGCGAGCTTGAGGATCCGCTGCACAACATTGATGTGCGCCTGCGCGTCCTTCGCCTTCAGCAGCCCCGCCTGTTTCCATCGCCAGATATCGATGATGTCGCCGTTGAGATAGAGCGCATCGAACTCGTTCTTCTTGAGGAACGAGTAGATCAACTCCGTCTCCGCCTTCTTGCTCCCGAGGTGCAGATCCGAGATCCAGCACGCGCGATACCGCATATCCGAGCCCTCCGCCGATGCTCCTCCGGCGAACGCCCGCCGCTCGCCCATACCCTTGATCGGCAAGAGCTTACGAAGTTATTCTGAACAGTTTGTGCAAGAACTCAAGACCTGACACAACCTTCACAGAGCCGTAATCAGTCCTTCATATGCCTGCGTTCGAACAGCATCATGTGCTTGCACATCGCGTGCGTCGCGCTGGTCGCCGCCGCCAGCCAGCCGGCGTATCCGTCGCGGAATGATCGCTTCAGAATAAGCTGCTTCAAGAACGCACCCGGCGGCGAGGTCATCAGCCGCCACGCGCTGGACCGCTCGCCCGCATCGTACAACGCGTCGGCACTCGCCCTTGCAAGCCGGAGTTGGTTGGACAGGTGCTCGCTGAAGCTCTCGAACGAATCGTGGACCAGCACACCATCCAGCAGCGGCACATTGATGCCCCGATCCACCTCCAGATAATCGTGCGGATCCACCCCCGCGAAGCGCGCACGCCCCGCGCGCACAAGCTCGGTCTTCACCAGCCGCAGCCGGTGCTCGGGCTGCCACGCGTGGGTGAGCAGCCTGCCCTTGTACTCGATCATCCGGTTCACCCGCGCTGCGGCGACGCCTCGTTCGATCGCCGAGTGAATAGAGCCCGCGAGCTCCTCGGACACCGGCTCGTCGGAATCGAGCCAGAGGGTGTAGTCCCTTGAGCACGCCGCCAGCGCGAGCTGCTTTGTGCGCACAAACCCACGCCAGTGCGTCTGGATCAGCACCACCTCGCACCAGTCCCGGCAGGCGTTCACGAGGTCCATCGTCGCGTCCGTCGACCCGGAATCGACCACGACGAGCTGCGACGCGATCCCCTTGACCGAATCGAGCACCCGCCCCATCGTGCGTTCGTTGTTTCGGCACGGGATCATCACCGAGAGCTCGGGTTGGTGCGCACGCTCGCTGGTCATGCACTACGCTAGGGGCATGGGCACCGCGAAACTCTCCCACTGCCGAGTGATCCGCTACGCGCCCGACGGCGGATACTCCCCGGGCGAGTGGCAGCACGCGCTGGAGAACGCCGAGTTTTCCGAGCCCATCGGCAACGGCGAGACCCAGCGACTCGGCGTGCAGATCACCAAGACCCGCGCGATCGACATCATCGTCCGCCTCGAGCTCCCCGACGGCCCGATCGCATCAATCGCCCAATCGCTCGGGCTCGGCGCCTCGGACCGCTTGTTCAGATCACCTAGCAAATGCCGCAAGCAGGTCCGCGACGCGGAGCGCCCGCTCGCCGTGCTCGGCGGCAAGTTCGGCGATCGTTCGGCGCGGGTGCTTGTCTGTGAAGCACATGACTGAAGTTTCTCGTTAAACCACTTGCGCCCTGCGCGCGTCCGTGCATATGCTCGCGCATGCCCGCAACGAAGAAGAAATCCAAAACCGTTTTGTCGCGCGCGCACTCCGAGACCGGCGTTCTCGCAGAGGTCCGCATCGGCGATTGCCGCGAGCAGCTATCAGAGTTCAAGGCCGTGCGCACAAAGTCCGTGGATCTCGTGTTCGCGGACCCGCCGTTCAACTGGGCGCGGGACTACGACCGACACGAGACGGGCAACGCGTGGGATGACGCTTCCATGTCGCGAGAGGAATACCTCGCGTTCACCGAGCAATGGCTCGATCTCTGTGTTGACGCGCTCGCACCGCACGGATCGATGTGGGTCAACATCCCCGACGACAGCGCCGCCGAGATCGTCGTGCACCTCAAGAAGCGCGGGATGCACATGGTCAACTGGTGCGTCTGGCACTACCGCTTCGGGCAGAACACCAAGGGACGCTTCATCAACTCGAAAGTCCACGCGCTCTACTTCTGCAAGGACCCACGCAACCGCGTCTGGAACCCTGACCCGATCCTCGAAGAATCGGACCGGCGCGCGATCTACGGCGACAAACGCACGGAGTCCAAAAAAGACGGCATGCCCGCCGGGATGCGCGTGCCGATGGATGTCTGGTACGGTAAGCACTGGGGACGGATCCAGGGCAACAACAAGGAACGACGCCCCAAGCACGACAACCAGCTCCCGGAGACCTACCTCCACCGCGTCATCGCGTGCTCGTCGAACCCGGGAGACACTGTGCTCGATCCGTTCCTCGGCTCCGGAACCACCGGCGTCGTCGCCCACGCGATGGAGCGGCACTTCATCGCCACCGAGTTCAGCAAAGAGAACGCCGAGATGGCCTTCGAACGCATCGCGATGGGTCCCGTCCGCGATCTGGGGTCGATCCGCGGTGAATCCACGGCGATCCACCCCAAACGCGTCGCCACGATCGGCTGAATATCCACCCAAATCGCCCATTTTCACGAGAACTATCCGGTCGATAACTTTGCAAAACAGTTGATTTTTGACTTAATCCTGCGCATCCTTAGAGCATGAAGACCCGACCCACCCGTTTGTTCGTGCGCGCGCTCGGCGTCGCCCTCTTGCCCGCCCTCTCCGCCGCCCACGCCCAGAGCGTGGTCTTCACCGAGGCCAACGAGGAAGCGAATATCAGCACGGGCTACTACCCCGATATGAACGGCGGGTATGTCAACCGCAACGAGCTCACCAGCGGGGGCGTCAGCGTGGGCGACTTCAACGCCGACGGGTGGATGGATATGTACCTCCCGCGGGGCGGCACCGGGCCGGACCAGCTGCTCATCAACCAGGGCGACGGCACCTTCGTCGACGAAGCCGAGCAATGGGGCGTCGACGCCTGGATCTTCGGCATGGGCTCCTGTGTCGGTGACATCAACAAGGACGGGTATCAGGATCTCTATGTCGTGTCCTACGGCGAGGCGGGCGGAGAGCCCTACGCCGGCGCGTGCAGACTCTATCTCAACATGGGCCCGGACAGCGAGGGCAAGTTCCGCTTCGAGAACATCGCGCCCCAGGCGGGCGTGAACTATGTCCTGCCGATCTTCATCGAGGGCACCGGCGCAACCTTCGGCGATGTGGATCTCGACGGGAACCTCGACCTCGTCGTCACATGCTGGTCGCTGCAGAACTACGGCACACGCATCTACATCAACCAGGGCGACAACACCTTTGTCGATATCTCCTACGACGCGATCCCCGACACCGGGATGATGCGCTGCTTTACCCCCAAGCTCATCGATCTCAACGGCGACCTCTACCCCGAGCTCCTGCTCACCAACGACTTCCATGAGTCACGCCTGTACATCAACAATGGTCCCGATGAGAAGGGTGATCTCAGCTTCCGCGAGGTCACCGACGCCGCGGGCATCACCACCGACTGCAACGGGATGGGCGCAACCGTCGCGGATTTCAACGGCGACGGGCTCCTCGACTGGTACATGACCAATATCTACACGACCACCGCCGAGTGCGGCAACACGCTGTTTATGAACACCGGGATCGACGAGACCGGGATGCCCGTCTTCGAGGACCGCGCCCAGAGCGCCGGCGTCCGCGACTCGGGCTGGGGATGGGGCACCACGAGCGGCGACTTCGACAACGACGGCGACTACGACCTCGCGATGACCAACGGGTACTCCCAGTGGCCCCTCGTCCCCACGCGGATGTTCCTCAACGACGGCAACGCAAACTTCACCGACGCCGCCCCGACCGCCGGGCTCACCCAGCTCATCAAGGGACACGGGATGGCGCACCTCGACTACGACAACGACGGCGATCTCGACTTTGTCATCGCCGAAGCCACCGGGCCCACACGCTTCTTCCGCAACGACACCGTCAACAGCAACCACTGGCTGCGGCTGAACCTCATCACCCGCCACCACCCGTGCCTGGCGCCGATGGGGCTCGGCACACGCGTCACCGCGTACGCGGGCGACAGTGTTCAGACCCAGACCCTCGCGTCCCCCACGACCTACCTCGGTCAGTCCGAGACCATTATGCACCTCGGGTTCGGGGACCATGCGATCGTTGATCGCATCGACTTCGAATGGGCCGACGGACGCGTCACGACCCTTACCGATGTCGCGACCAACCAGATCCTTGATGTCGAGGTGTTCCACCCCGCGGACCTGCTCCGCGACGGCACGCTCGACATCTTCGATGTTTTCACGATGCTCGAGCTCTACAACGCCCAGGACCCCGGGGCGGACTTCACGGGCGACGGCAGTGTCGACATCGACGACATCACCCGCTTCGTCAGCGAGATGGCCGCCCGCTGTGACTAACCCACCGAGCCGCGAGATCCTCGTCAAAGCGGTCCCGGGCGCTTCACGCGACCAGATCGTCGGCCCGCTCGGGGATCGGCTCAAAGTCCGCGTCAGCGCCCCGCCCGAAGGTGGCAGAGCGAACAAAGCGATCTGCGCGCTCATCGCTCAACAACTCGGCATCAGCAAATCCAGTGTCGAAGTTATCAGCGGTCACAGCAACCCAGAAAAACGCGTCCGCATTGTCGGCGCGAGCGCTGAAGCCGTCGCGGCGCTCCTGGACGCCAAAGCACGCTAGAGTTCGCAGTGCCCTCCAGACGCCACCCCGATCTCGATGTCCCCGAACGCTTCGTCACGACCCGACGGGCCCACCGCGACGAGACGGCGGAAGATTATGTCGAGGCGATCGACCAGCTCATCGCCCAGCGCGGCGAGGCACGCGTCGGTGAGCTCGGAAAGATCATGGGGGTCAGCCATGTCACGGTCACCCGGATCATCGCGCGCCTGCAGCGGGAGGGGCTCGTCGACACGCAGCCGCGCCGGCCGATCACGCTCACGCCTTCGGGAAAAGAGATGGCCGAGTCTTCTCGGGCCCGACACGAGCTGGTGCTCGCGTTCCTGATCGCGGCGGGGGTGGATCCGCGCCAGGCGCAGATCGACGCCGAGGGCATCGAGCACCATGTCTCTGACGAGACCCTCGATGCGCTCAGGCGCCTCACCCGCTCGCTGCAATAGCCGCCGTCTGAGTCCAATATCTTTGCCTGGGCTTACCGACGCGCCACAACCCGCACGGCTTTCCCACGGATCGGCCCGCACTGGCCGATCCGCTCGCATTCCGTCCGTTTGAAAAGCATTTCCCCTCTGCACCATGCTCGTGGTGGACACCATTGGGGGAACGACGATGCAACTGACAACCGCTCGGACGCGGCCGGGGAGTGACCAGATCACCCGAATCGCATTCAAAGACGGCGTGCATTCCATCCGGATCGCACTGCCCGAGATCCGCACACACGACACCAACCGTTTCCGCAAGGAACTCGCGGCCCTGTACGAGCCCGGAAAGCCGTTGCTCATCGCGATGTCGCTCAAACGCGTGAACATCCTCTCCAGCGCGTGCATGGGGATGCTCGTGGAGTTCTCGGACGCGCTCGCGCCCGTTGGGTGCGGGCTTGTCCTGTACGATGTCCCAAAGGACATCTCGAAGATGCTCAAAAAACTCGGGCTGCACAAACAGCTCCCGATCGCGAAATCCGGGGATCACGCACGAAAGCTTGTGCGTGCAAACATGCCCGTGCATCCGGGCGGTATCCGTGGATCGGCGGCGTGAAATTGCCGATGTTCTCCAGCATTTGCGGATCAATTCATACCCCGAACCGTATACATTGGGGTTGTCCGCTCGGACATTGGTTGTGGGTGCGTGCGCCCCGCGCTTTCATGCAGCACTTGTTGCACAATCTGTTATCCGGCGCCGCTCGGGGCGCTGAAGGAGAAAATCACATGGTCCCCAATCGTTTGTACCGTCAAGCCGCGCTCCTCGCCGCGGTCTGCGGCTGCGCCGCCGGCTTCGCGTCCGCCGCCCCCACCCTCAAGCTCGACACCGGTGAGGTTGATCTCGCGACCCTCCCCGACGCCAAGCACCCCGGGCTCGACCAGGCGGTTGTGCTGCCCAGGCGTGTCGTCATCCAGCTCGACGGACCGATCGACCAGGACAAGCGTGCGGCGATCGAAGCCGCGGGCGTCGTGCTCGGCGACTACCTCCCCGACTTCGCGTACATCGCGGACATGAAGCGTGCCCGCCTGGGCGCCCTGACCGCGCTCGACTTTGTCGCCCATGTCGTGCCCTACCAGAACGAGTGGAAGATTGATCCCGAGCTCGTGACGCGCGAGGTGTTCTCCAGCGACCGCAAGGATCTCGCCGAGCGTGGGCTGATCGCGTCGCACGCGTACCTGTTCCCGGGCTCAAGCATCACCGACACCACCAACAAGATCAACGCGATCCCCGGGCTGGACATCAAGCTCACCGAGCTCGAGGGCGATCGCTACCTGATCCAGCTCACCGGCTCGCAGGCGGCGCTCAAGCAGCTCGCCTCGCTCGAAGCCGTCCAGTGGGTCGAGCCCGCACCGGAACTCACCCTCCGCAACTCGACCAACCGCTGGATTGTTCAGTCCAATGTCAACGGACAGTTCCCGGTCTACGACGCGGGCATCCACGGCGAAGGGCAGCTCATCGGGATCATGGACGGCAAGGTCCGCGTCACCCACTGCTCGTTCACCGACCCCGAGGGTGACCCGATCGGCGCCAACCACCGCAAGATCCAGGCGTACTTCACCTCCACGGGCAGCGACTTCCACGGCACCCATGTCGCGGGCACCGCGCTCGGAGACAACGGCGTCAACAACGACACCCGCGGCGTCGCCTACATGGCCCGCATGGTCTTCGACGATGTCCCCGCGTTCTCATTCAGCTCGATGAACTCGCGCCTGAATCAGAACTACGGCGCTGGCGCTGCGATCCACACCAACTCGTGGGGCAACGACGGCACGACCGCCTACGACGGGCTCGCACGCGCCATCGACTTCTTCAGCTTCAACAACGACGATAACCTCGTCCTCTTCGCGGTGACCAATACAAACAATCTCCGCAACCCCGAGAACGCGAAGAACTGTCTCGCGGTCGGTGCATCGCAGGACACCCCGAGCCAGGGCTCCTTCTGCTCGGGCGGTCAGGGCCCCACCGCCGACGGTCGGCGCAAGCCCGAGATCTACGCACCCGGCTGCTCAACGCTCTCCGCGAGCTCAAGCACGACCTGCGGCACAACCTCGCTGACCGGGACCTCGATGGCCTCGCCCGCCGTCGCCGGCGCCGCGGCACTCGCCCGTCAGTACTACACCGACGGGTACTACCCCACCGGGGCCCCTGTCGCCGAGGACGGGTTCGTCCCCTCGGGTCCGCTTGTCAAGGCGACCCTGCTCAACTCCGCGGTCGACATGACCGGGATCTCCGGGTTCCCCTCCAACCGCGAGGGCTGGGGACGCGTGCTGCTCGACAACGCCCTCTTCTTCGACGGCGACTCCCGCATGAACCTCGTCTGGGATGTCCGCAACGCGGCGCCCGAGGCGCTGAGCACCGGCGATGTCTGGGAGACCACCATCGTCGTGCCCAACAACTTCAGTGATTCGTTCAAGGCGACCCTCGTCTGGCACGACGCGCCCGCCGCGACCAACGCGTCGTTCACCCCGGTCAACAACCTCGACCTCGAGGTGGTCGCCCCGCTCGTCGGGACGATCAAGGGCAATGTCTTCTCCGGCGGGCAGTCCGCCGCGGGCGGCAGCGCCGACACCCTCAACAATGTCGAGATGGTCCTCCTCTCCTCGGCGCCCGCGGGCGAGTACACCATCCGCGTCAAGGGCACCGCTGTCAACGACGGGCCGCAGGGCTACGCACTGGTCATCACCGGTGATGTCGCCGAGGCAACCCTCGGCTGCTCCGAGGCCGACCTCGCGGAGCCGTTCGACACGCTCGACATCTTCGATGTCTTCGCCTACCTCGACCTGTTCAACGCGGGCGACCTCGGCGCAGACATCACCGGCGACGGCACCCTGGACATCTTCGATGTCTTCGGGTTCCTCGATATCTTCAACGCCGGCTGCCCGTAAGCCCTATCGTCCGTCGTGAACAATCACGACGCGACCACCATCCCGAGAAACCAAACGCCCGAGCCGGACACCGCGTCCGCGCTCGGGCGTTTTTTTGTCGCCCTCGGCGATATCAAGCTCGCCCACTCGGTCTTCGCGCTCCCCTTCGCCCTGCTCGGGGCCTTTCTTGTCGCGCCGCACAAAGACGATGCCCCGCACCACGGCATCGACTGGAGCCCATTCGCGGGGATGCTCGTGCTCGTCGTCGTGTGCATGGTTTTCGCGCGCACCTGGGCGATGCTCGTCAACCGGTTCGTGGACCGCAAGATTGACGCCGACAACCCGCGGACCTCTCGGCGGGCGTTCGCGTCGGGCGCACTGAGCACACGCGACGGTGTGGTGATGCTGTCGGCGAGCGCACTCGGATTCATCGCCGCGTGCACGCTGTTCGGGGTGTTCTTCGGCAACTGGTGGCCGACGCTGCTGGCTATCCCCGTGCTGATCTGGATCGGGTTCTACTCGCTCACCAAACGCTTCACCTGGTTGTGCCATATCTTCCTCGGCGGCGCGCTCGCCGCCTCGCCCGTCGCCGCGGCGATCGCGGTTGATCCCGGGCTCCTCGCGCACACCCCCGCGGTCTTCTGGATCGCCGGGATGGTCGTCTGCTGGGTCGCCGGGTTCGATGTCATCTACGCATTGCAGGACCTCGATTACGACCGCACGGTCGGGCTGAGCTCCATCCCAGCGCGGTTCGGATGGAAACGAGCGGCGTGGTTGAGCCGGTCGCTGCACGCGCTCGCGATCGTCTGCCTGCTCTTTGCGTGGCGCTCCGAACTACGGTTCGGGGCGATGTTCCTCGGCGCTGTCGTCGTGGTCTGTGTCGTTCTGGTGTACGAGCACCTCGTGCTCGCACGGCGTGGAAAGGCCGGTATCCCGATGGCATTCTTTACCCTCAACGGCGTCGTCTCCCTTGTCCTTGGTTCCGCGGGATGCCTCGACCTGGTCTCCCTCTAACCGAGTGGGTATTGAGTTTTCAGTTTTTTGTGAAAACTACTGGACCGAGGCGATCGATCGGTCCATACTTGAGTGATGGCGGCCAAGCCCAACAAACCCGATGTCGCGGCCCGCGCCCAGCTCGTCGAAGCCGAGGACCGGTTCATCGCGTCCTGGGGAAGGATGGGCTCCGTCTGGGGCATCAGCAGGACGATGGCCGAGGTCCACGCACTGCTCTACATCACCGGCAAGCCGATGTGCACCGATGAGATCATGGATCGGCTCGGCGTCTCGCGGGGGAATGTCTCCATGTCCGTCCGCTCGCTGCTCGAGTGGGCCGTCATCGAGAAGGTCCGTCTGCCCGGCGACCGCAAGGAATACTTCCAAGCGGAGCAGGATGTCTGGGCGATGCTCCGCGCGATCGCACGCGAGCGGATCAAACGCGAGGTCGATCCCTTGCTCGACGCGCTTGACGAGATCGACCAGCTCGCCCCGCAGGCGTCGAAACACTCGCCCGAGGAGGTCCGGGATCTCCAGCAACGCATCGAGGCGGTCCGCGATGGGTTCGGCGTCATCACCACGCTCTCGCACAAGTTCGCCGGCCCACGCGGCGCTGGGCTGCAGACCGCCGCCAAACTGCTCGCCAAGGCGCCGATCGGTCGCGCAAAGAAGCACCCCTCCAAACGCAAGGAGAACCGGGCATGAGTGTCCACCCCGGCTCATCGCGTCCTGTGCGTGTCGATGCGCAGCCTCCACGCCTGCGTGCGTTCACGCTCAGCTACCCCATCGCGCGCGTTCGGCTCACCGATGCCGCCCCCGAAGGACCGAGCGCCGTCTTGGAGCTGCAGTTCGCGGTCAATACCGATGGCACGGGCGTGCGGATCCTCGACCCACGATCCGCTGACGAGCGATCGGTCGTGTTCATCGAGGGCGAGCCGGGCGTGCTGTGGAGCGTCGGCGGATGGATGCATGTCGATATACCGAGCGTGCTCAGCTGCTCGATCGCCGACGCCGACACGGACCACGCGCAGCTCGTCTACGCACGCACGCCGATCCTCGGCGAGCTGGGCATCCCGGGCGGGCGCTTCGACCCACCCACGCTCGCGTTCCATGATTGATCTCAGATCGGTCGGATCACACTCACGCCGGCGTAGAGCCCCGCGACCTGCTCACGCGGGACGGTTCTCGGCGGGTACGCGCTGTTGATCGGCTGGATGCGGATGAACTCCGCGCCCGCGTCATCCATCTCGAAGTAGATCCGCTTGAAGGTCGACTCGTGATCGGGCTCAAGACGAACGAAACAGTCCATCCCGTCGCGGACATCCTTGGCTGGCGAGAACACCACGATGTCCCCCTGGCGATAGTTGGGCTCCATCGAATCCCCCACCACCCGCGCGGCAAACGCGTCCGGATCATCAACATCGGGGGAGCGTACATACTCATCCGCGATCCCGGTGGGGTACCCGAGATCAGTGAACTCCGCGGGATACCCCGCCGCGACCTTGTTGATCAGGGGGATCTCCATTGGCAGCCCACTCGGCGAAACGGGCATCGCGGGGCTCGGCTCGGGTGCGGCCTGTCCCTCGAGTGTCTCGATCAGCGTGTTCAGCTTGCCCGATTTGTACAACTCGTCGAGCGACACCCCCGTGGAAGCGCTCGACGAGAGCAGCCGAACAAGTTCGAGAGCGGAGCGTTCGCGTGACTTGAGAGAATCGAGGTCGGTACGGACCTGCGCGGGGGTACGGTCCCAGTGGGCACACTCGAAGAGTTTACCGCTCGGAAACGAGAGCGCTTCTTCGAGGCGTTCGATCAGTTCGTCGCTCGGTGGGCCCTTATGCCCGTTCTCGATACCCGAGAGGTAGGACTTGGCGCACCCAACCCGCTCGGCAAGCTCCGCGAGAGAGAGGTGGAGCCGAACACGCATCTGTTTCATCGCATCGCCGAACCGGGACACACCCTTGGGATCATTCGGAGGGTCATTCTGGCGGCTGTTGGGGTGCATGTTGTGGATTCTTGAGCGGAGGATGTGAAAGCGGGATGCTGATGCCGGTGTTTGATCGGTGAGTTCGTGCCGGGGTCTACGAGGTCTGTGCGCCAAAAGCAAAACCACCATACATTACCCTTGCATATTGTTCATCTTTTGGTGTACTATTCAAAAGTTACAGTTCTCTATATTGTGAACTCAGAACTGTGTAATGTCAAGTGCAATTTCCACAATGGGGTGTATTTATGGGTGCAGAGACCTTTACGGCGGACTGGCTGGACAACAAATCAGACTCGATTGACCTCCGGAGGCGTCGGGCAGACGCCCTCAATGAGCGGATTGTCCAGCGGGCAGACTGGCTTGAACCGGGCGATCGAGCCCTTGTCGTCGCGATGTTCGTCGACGGCTACTCCGCGGCACGGATCGCCCGGCTCGCCGATTCGCAGCCCCGCACCATCCGCGCACGCATCCACAAAATCGTCCAGCGACTCGCCGATCCGAGAGCCGCGTATGTCATGCTCCACAGCGACGGATGGGCACCATCGCGACGCCGTGTCGCGCGAGAGATCTACATCAATGGGCGATCGCTGCGCGAAGCCGCCGACATGCTCGGGCTGAGTTTTTATGTTGTACGACGCCACCGTGAATCCATCGAAGCGATGTTCGAAGCGGACCGCAACACGAAACAACGAATCGACAAGGCACGCATCGGATCAAGGAAGTGGCGGTGAAAGCCCGCATCATGACCACCGCCCGCGTGCCCTCGCGGGCTCCGAGCGGACGGAGGACCAGCGCAGACGCTCGACGGGCGTGCGCCGCGTTCGGTCTGATCGTCACCCCGAACAGCGACAGCGAACAACCGCCTCCGATCGCTCCGAGCGATGCCGAAATCGACGCGGTGCTGGGCTCAAGCATCACGCTCGTGCGCGGGGCGAGCGGATCTGGAAAATCGCGGAGACTCGCGGGGCTCGAAGCAGCACTCATTCATCGGGGAGCGCGTGTACTCCGTGTCCGCCAAATCAAAGACGGGTCCATGGCGTGCTTCGACGCGATCGGATCAACAGCCGAACAGTCCTGCGCGGCCCTCGCAATGGGCGGGCTCGCCGAGCCGCGGATCTGGGCCCTCCCCGTGTCGTGTCTGAGCGTGGGCGAGCGATCCCGCTTGGAACTCGCGGCAACGATGAACCGTGCACGCCGCGGCGATGTCGTGATCGCCGATGAGTTCTGCACGCCCCTGGACCGCGTGACCGCGGCGTCCGTGTGCGCAACCGTGCAGCGGTGGGCAAAGCGGCTGGGGATTCACTTTGTTGCCGCCAGCGCACACGAAGATCTCTTTGAAATGTTCGGCGCGGACCGCGTGCTTGATGCCGCGAGCGGGGACATCGAAAGCCGTGACGAACGGGCGGCGATCGACCCGGTGCGTTACGAAGAGGGCACGATCGCGGACTACGACGCGCTCGGGCACCTGCATTATCTCGGCGGGCGCCCGGCGACCTGGACGCGGGTGATCCGCGCGATCCGACGGTCACCCGTGCTCGGCGAGATCCTCGCGGGAGTGCTCGTGGTCAGCATGCCCACCCTGAACAGCTCGTGGCGCAGGCAGCCCTGGGGAGATCGGTATTCGCATGCCGATAAGCGCCGATCGGCGAGTCGACTCAACCGCGAGCTCCGCTGCATCTCCCGTGTTGTAGTCGATCGACGATCACGCGGGCTCGGTATCGCGTCGGGTCTGGTGCGTGCGTACCTCGCAGACGCGCAAACGCCCGCAACCGAGGCGATCGCGGCGATGGGCTCGGTGTGCCCGTTCTTTGAGCGGGCGGGGATGATTGGCTACACCGTACCAACGCCGATCCCGAATGTCCGACTGCTGGACGCGCTGGTATGCCTCGGGATCCAGCCCGCGGATCTTCCCAGCGAGAATATTCAAGAGAACACCCTGCTGCATCGCGAGCTGATGCACTGGGCGCGGAGCAGCCGCATGCTCCGCGGGAACACGACACCCGTTCGCACCATCGCGTTGATGGCCGCGTGCAGACTGCTCTCCCAGCCCCGCGCATTCGCGTGGAGAACTGATGGAGAGCATGATGTGTATCAAGAAAACAAATGAACCCGATCGACTGACCGGGCCGCACGCGCCGACGCCCGAGCAGGAGTTGCCGCACGCGTTGGTGTTTTTCCTATCACGCGGGCAGCGGCTGTTGGTGCTCCGCACGCTCAAGGAGATCCACGAGACCCGCGAGATCGCGCTGCTGCGTGCGCTGGGGGTACACCAATGATCGACGACGAAAACCGGACCAATACGGGCGCCGGCGACGCGCCCCAAACCAGCGACGAGCTGCACGCGTGGCTCGTGGAGCATCTCGATATCTCGGTTCCACGCGAGCCCATGATCGACGGGCACGATGCGCCGTTCTCGTATCTCGAGCACGCGTTCTTCGAGGATCGCGATCCGCGGGACTGCATCGTGTGGGCGAACCGGGGCGGCGGAAAGACCTTCCTCGCGGCGGTCGCAACACTCCTAGACCTTGTTTTTAAGCCCGGGATCGAGATCCGCATCCTCGGTGGCTCGCTCGAGCAGTCCATGCGGATGCACACGCACCTGCGAGCACTGTTCGAGCGTGAGCCGTTCGGATCAATGATCGATGGGAAAATAACCCAACGGAAGATCCATCTCACCAACGGGTCGGTCGTCGAGCTGCTCGCGCAGTCACAGACCTCTGTCCGGGGCACGCGCGTGCAGAAGCTCCGCTGCGACGAGGTCGAGCTCTTCGATCGTGATGTCTGGGAGGCCGCGCAGCTCGTCACACGCGAGAAGATCTGCGGCGGCAAGCGTGTCCACGGATCGATCGAGTGCTTGTCGACCATGCATGTGCCGTACGGGCTGATGCACGAGCTGGTCGAATCCGCGAAGGAGACCGGCGGATCGACGCGACGCGTGTTCCGCTGGGGCGTGGTCGATGTGCTCGGCGAGTGCGGCAGCGAGCACGAGTGCCTCGGTGAGAACAGCGCATGCCCGCTCATCGCCGAGTGCTGCGGTAAAGCGAAGGGCAAACGCAGCACACCGGGGCATATCACGATTGACGACGCGCTGCGGCTGAAATCTCGCGTGGGACGATCGACCTGGGAAGCGGAGATGCTGTGCGTGAGGCCGCAGCGGAGCGATTGCGTGGTGCCGGAGTTCGACGAACGCGTGCATGTCGTCGATGCAACGCCGAGCAACCTCACCCAGCGGATCGGCGGCATGGACTTCGGCATCCGCTCGCCAACCGTGGTCCTCTGGGCCGGGGTGGACACGGACGGCGCGGTGTGGGTGACGCACGAGTACAGCGCGAGCGACCGATCGCTCGACGAGCACATCGCACGGATGAGGCTCGTCTGCGATGCGCCGGAGTGGATCGGGGTTGACCCGGCTGGGCGGCAACGCTCCTTGCAGAGCGGGATCTCGGATGTGCAGGCGCTCCGCAAGGCCGGGCTCACGGTCCGCGATGCGCGGATCGGGCTGCACAAGGGGGTCTCGCTGATCCGCGGTCGGCTGCGTCCGGCATCGGGCGGGGCGCGGCTGTACATTCACAAGCGGTGCGCGGAGCTGATCCGGTGTCTGCAGGAGTACCACTACCCGCGTGGACAACCCGAGAACCCGCTCCCCGAGAAAGACGGGAGCGACCACGCGGTCGATGCCTTGCGGTACATGATCCAGAATCTGGATCACCGCTACACGACGCAGACAGACAGCTATCTGTAGGGTTTCGCTAGGACGGGATCGGCGCGAGCATCGGGATCAGGACGGTGATGACAAAGGTCATCGCGGCGGCGAGCAACCCGAGCCCAATGAGGATCTGCATCGTGAAGACGAATACCTCGCGGGGATAGTTCTTTATGTCCGTGCATCGGATCGCCTTGTACCCGATCGCGATAAAGATCGCGATCGGGATGATGAGCAGGTACCACTCATTGTGCACGGGCAACGAATCGATGAACGGCGTGTAGGCGAGGGTCTGCATCATTGCTCGCCCTCCCCGCTCGGGAGCCCGGCGGCTGCAGCAAGCTCCCGCTTGGGCCCGGGCGCACCCTTGGGAGCGGGCTTGAGCGCCGGGGGCATCAGTGCGTCGAGGAAGACGATGAGATTGAGCATCCCGGCGAGGACAATCGAGAGCATCGCGATCTCGTTGAGGCGACCGAGTCCCTTGGTGTTGGGGGGGCCCATGCCCGCATCGATCTGGGCGGGGGTGAGCTTCTCCCACTCCCAGCCGTTGGGCGTCTTCACGCGGTGCTCGTCCGGGTATCCGGTGCGGAACTCTTTGGATCCCGGGTCGTAGGCCTTGAACTGCGTCTGGTGGACATAGTCCACAGCAAAGGTCACCGGGCCGACAAGTGCTTCCCCGATGAACCAGATCCGGTCCTCCTTGGAGTCGACGGCGTCGATGCCCCCGATGAGCAGCCCGAAGAAGAAGAGCCCGAGGACACCCACGGCGGCGTAGATCCCCCGGGTCGTGCGTTTGCGGAGGATATGCCCGAGCCCGGGGAAGACGAGGGCGGCGATCGCGGCGGCGGGGTCCATCTGTTGGGGTGGATTGGTGCTCATAGAGATGCTGAGTGTATGGTGCCGAGGGCCCCGGGTCTGGGCCGGGAAAAAATCCGTACGGATTGAGTTGATTCTTGCGTTGACACGATGGATCCGGTGGGTACAGTCGGGCGAAATAGAACCCGGGGCACGGGGGCGGAGCGGACGCCCGATGCCCGATCATCGAGGACTGAACAATGACTGAATCGAACAGCACAAACATCGGATGGGACTGGCTGGCTGACAGCGAGGGTCAGCAGGGCGGCGGGGTCATGGTTCTCGAACCCACCACGATCGGGGCCGGTTCGCCCGGGGGCTGGTCCGATCATCCGATCGCCGGTCGCGAGGACGATCTCGACGAGGACGAACGCTACTTCCTTGACGATGATGAGGATGAGAACGGTGATACCGACTCGGACCTTGATTCCGATTACGACGACGACTACGAGGACGAAGATGACGAGGGGATCGATGCGGACCTCGATTCCGACGATGATGACTTCTGAGCGGATGCCCGATGGTGCCCGCTCGATGGGAGGATTCATCGATGGGCTACAACGGACCTGACCGCAGAGCATCCAAGGACGAACCACGCACGGACCGACGCAAGGACCCCAACGGGCGCCCGCCGCCCGGGACGGTTGTTGATCGTCGGCTCGGGATCGACCGCAGGAATCTCAAGGATCCCCGCACCGAGCGCTCACGCGTCGAGAAATCCGCGGAAGCGCCCGCCTCGCACACCAAGCTCGCGCAGAGCAAAAAGAAATCGGCGTCCGACGACCACTCGGGTCTCGAGCGTCGGCGTGGACGCGGACGCCGTCTGAGCGACTTCACGAAATCCGCCGAGGAAGGCGAGATGAACACGGAACAGTTCCTGTTCCTGATGGCGATTGACGGGTTCAAGAAAGCCAACGACAAGATGTTCCCGACCTGGACGGATGTGCTCGAGGTCATCCGCCTGCTCGGCTACCGCAAGACGATGCCGAGCGAGCTGAACCTGACGAACGCGGAGGACTGGCTGGAGCGCTCGGACGCCGAGGCGAATGTTCGCCCCGACCGCTGGGCGGAACGATTCGAGGACGGCCCGAATGTCGGCAAGAGTGCCTCAGGCTTCGGGGCGAACCCGAATAAGTCGGAGGCGGAGCTGACAGACGAGGCGCTCGAGGCCTTCGAAGCCGCGTTCGGGGATATGGACTCGGACAGCGACGGGTTCAGCGAAGCGGCGTAATCCGTCCAGAGAACTACGAAAAAAGGCCGCGGGATTCCGTGGCCTTTTCGTCTTTGTATTTGGGCCACTTACTTGTTGTAGTAATCGATGTTGATCTGCACGAACTTGCTCCACTCTTCGGGCAGGTCCTCGTCCTGGAAGATCGCCTGGACGGGGCACTCGTCGACGCAGAGCCCGCAGTCGATGCAGGTGTCGGGGTCGATGAAGAGCTGGTCGGAGGTCTCGAAGTCCGCCTCGTCCTTCGTCGGATGGATGCAGTCCACCGGGCAGGCGTCGACGCAGCTCGTGTCCTTGGTCTTGATGCAGGGCTCGGCGATGATGTGCGGCATTTCGTGTCCTCCGGGGGATCTGACCTTCCTGTCTCGGCCACGCTCAGTATTGAATCCCATCGACCACTTGGCAAGGGTTTCTGAAGGGGAGAATGGGTCTCAACGCGGGGCTTCGCCCGCGAGCAAACGCCCAACCCCGCGCACCCCCAGGCGGATGCTGATCGAGACCGCCATGCGCTCGGCGAGCCCGATGAACACCGCCGCGTCGGGCTCGTCGAAGACCTCGCGGGCGACGGCCGAGAACTCACGGACCCAGCGTTCGAAGTGAGCGGGCGTGAGCAGCCCGGGCTCGTCGAACCGATGGGCCTCGATGGGGCGGCCGGAGTAGGTCCCCGTGCGGAGGGTCGCCGACGCCCAGAAGCGGGTCATCTTCTCGTAATGGGCGTCCCAGTCACGGACGCGTGTGCTGAAGATCGGGCCGAGCAGCTCATCGGTGCGGGTGCGTTCATAGAACCGCTCGACCAGCACACGGATTCGCTCGGGCGTGATCCCTGTGTCCGCGAGGGGACGATGGAGACGGTGGGCGATCGGGAGGGGAAAACTGTGTGATTCCATTGCGGACTCCAACATCATTTGTAGGCGGTATCGCGGGTTGTTTCACCCCCTACGATCCGCGATGACCACCGAAACGCCCGTCGACACTGATTCGAGGAAACCCGAGCACCTGGACTGGCTGCTCGCGCTCACCGCCATCCCCACCGCCGCCGGGCACGAGGGACGCGTCGTCCGCTGGATCGAACACTGGCTGGACAATCGGTCTGGTTTCGTGACCCAAACAGACCCGCACGGGAACATCGAGATCCGCATCGCGGGCTGCGCAGAAAGCGACCACCCGATCTACTTCACCGCCCATCTTGATCATCCGGCGTTTGTCGTCGAGGAGGTGTGTTCGGAGACCGAGCTCATCCTCTCATTCCGTGGCGGCGTGATGAGCGACTATTTTCCCGACGCAATCATCCGCGTTCACTACGCCGATGATGCGTTCAGCCTTTGCACCATCGCGGGCGAGCACGAGCCGACGCCGGAGGGTGAGAAGGACGAACGCCCGTTCAAGCTCTACCGCGCGGTTGGGGGCAGGCCCCACCACGCGGAGCTTGGCGACATCGCGACCTGGGATCTGCCCGAAGCAACGATCATCGACGATGAGTTTGGCGGGATCGTGCACACGAACGCGTGCGACGATCTCGCGGCTCTCGCCGCGGCGCTCGCCGCGATCGACGAGCTGCGCCTCGCGAAAAATGCCGGCGCCGAGGTCGGCGATGTCCGCGTGCTGCTGACGCGCGCCGAGGAGGTGGGGTTCATCGGCGCGATCGGTGCGAGCAAGGACGGGTTTATGCCCAAGGGTTCACGGATTATCGCGCTGGAGAACTCGCGCGCGTTCCCCGACTCGCCCATCCACGGCGGGCCGATCGTGCGGGTGGGTGACCGGATCAGCATCTTCTCGCCCGAGCTGACGGGCGCGGTCGCGAAGGTCGCCGAACGGATCGCGGGCGGGCCCGCCGCCCCAACGGCGAGCCAGAAGATGAGCGATATGCCCAAGTGGAAATGGCAACGCAAGCTGATGGCGGGCGGCGCGTGCGAGGCGAGCGTCTACTGCGCATACGGGTACTGCGCGACCTGCGTGTGCCTGCCGCTGGGCAACTACCACAACATGGCGAACCTGTCCGAGGTCCAGGACGGCAGCTTCAACGGTGTTCCACGCGTCGGACGCGAATATATCGGCGTCGATGACTACTACGGCATGGTGGACCTGCTCGTCGGGTGCGGCATGGACCTGCCCGCCTCTCCCGGCTTCGTCGAGCGTCTCGAAAAGCTCTGGGCGGACAAGCGGTTTGTGGTGGAACAGAGCCCCGAAAGCGGACGCGCCTGATCCCGAATAGAATAGTTAGAGGTGCCCCGGAACCGTTCGGGTCTTGAGCGATCGGGCGCGGAACGGGGAGGGTCGTGATGACGATGTATGCGGTTGGCGGGATGGTCCTGCTGTTGTTCGTGGTGCTGCTGGTCTTTATCGCCTCGATCTACAACAAGCTGGTGGTACTCAAGAACCGCTACCTCAACGCGTTTGCGCAGATCGAGGTGCAGCTCAAGCGTCGGCATGATCTGATCCCGATGCTCGTCGAGACCGTCAAGGGCTACATGGCGCACGAGCGGGAGACACTCGAGGCGGTCGTGACCGCGCGGAACCAGGCCGCGGGGATGCTGCAGGCGGCGAAGGGGCACATCGGTGAATCCGGCGCAATGGGCAGCCTCGCCGGCGCGGAGACCGCGCTCGCGGGCGCGATGGGCGGACTGTTCGCGGTGATGGAGGCCTACCCGGATCTCAAGGCGAACGAGTCGATGACCAAGCTCCAGGAAGAACTCACCAGCACCGAGAACAAGGTCGCCTTCAGCCGACAGGCGTACAACGACTCCGTGATGAGCTACAACACACAGCGACAAAGCTTCCCGACCATCATCCTCGCGGGGATGGTCGGGCACGGGACCGACGCGTCGATGCTCGAGTTCGAGGACTCGGCGGCGATCCAGCAGGCGCCCAGCGTGAGCATGGACTGACCGTGCTCGACAACTCCGGACAGGTCATGAACTTCTTCGAGCACCAGGACGCTGCGAAGAAAAACACACGCCGATTCCTGCTTCTTTACGGCATCGCGGTGCTGCTGATCTGTGGCTCGGTCGGGCTCGTTGCGGGTGCCGCGGGGTATCTCGGAGCGGATCTCCCGAAGGGCCGTCTGGGTATCGGGGTTGGACTCGGCGCCCTCGGCACCGTGGTCACGGGGCTCCTCATCCTCGGTGCCAGCGCCCACCGGATTTCCCAGCTCCGCGGCGGTGGTTCTGTCGTCGCCCTCTCGCTCGGGGGTAAGCCGATCAACCCATCGACCAAGGACCCCGACGAACGGCGGGTGCTCAATGTCGTTGAGGAGATGTCGATCGCGTCGGGGGTCCCGATGCCTCAGGTGTTCCTGATGCCCGACGAGAACGGGATCAATGCGTTCGCCGCCGGCTACACGCCGGGCGACGCGGTCATCGGCGTAACGCGCGGGTGCATGATGGGGCTCACCCGCGACGAGCTGCAGGGCGTGATGGCCCACGAGTTCAGCCACATCCTCAACGGCGATATGCGCCTGAACATCCGCATGATCGGCGTGCTCAGCGGGATCCTTCTCCTCTCGACTGTCGGTCACATCCTTCTCAATGCCGCACCGAGAACGGGACGAGGAAAGAACGGCGCCGGGAACGCCGCCATGCTCTTTGTGCTTGCGTTCGCAATGCTCATGATCGGGTGGATCGGATCGGTCATGGCCAGTGTGATCCAAGCGTCGATCAGCCGGCAGCGTGAGTTCCTCGCCGACGCGTCCGCGGTCCAGTTTACCCGCAACCCGGAGGGGATCGGTAACGCGCTGCGGCGCATCGGGGGCAACGCCCGGCGCGCCCGCATCAGGCACCCGCGGGCGCCCGAGGCCGGGCACATGTTCTTCGGTGCTCCTGTCGGCTCATCATCGATGAGCTCAACGCTCGCCACGCACCCGCCACTCGCGGAACGCATCAGACGGATCAACCCGTCGTGGGACGGGACGATGCTGCCGCCGCTGCACCCGGAAACAATGGTCGAGAAAGCACCCGAATCCCACCGCGACCGCCTCGAGCGGACCATGAGGCGCACCCTCGAGCAGCCCGGGCTCGGCGGGCTGAACGAGCTGCTCCCCATGCTCGCGCTCAGCGGCGTGATGACACAGCAGCACATCGAGCACGCACGGTCGCTCCTCGAGGCGATCCCCGCGTCGCTGCGCCAAGCCGCCCAGAATGTCTACACCGGGCGGGCGGTGCTCTACGCGATGCTGCTCGATCGCAATGACAAATCACTCCGCGACGCGCAGCTCCACCACCTCGAGACCCACGCGGATCCCGAGATCGCCCGCCAAACACGCGAGCTGATGCCCGACGCGGTCGCGTTGCGTCGCGAGCTTCGGTTGCCGTTGCTGGATATGACGCTCGGGGCGCTCGCGCAGCTCAGCGAGCCGCAGCACACGAAGCTTCGCGCGAATGTTGATGCACTGATCAGGATGGACCAATCGATCGACCTCTTCGAGTGGGTCACCATGAACACGCTCAAGCGTCACCTCGACGAGCGGTTCGGGCTCGCCCGCCCGATCCCGGTGCAGTACTACAACCTCAAGAGCCTCTCGCGGGAGGTGAGCGTCCTGCTCTCGGCGCTCGCCTACGCCGGGGCGGAGGATCGGTATCAGGCGGGCGAGGCCCTGCTCGTCGGCGAGAGCGCCGTGCAGGGCGTCGGCGTGGAGCTGCTCGACGACGAGATCGCGGATATGAGGGCGTTGGACTCCGTCCTGAAGACCCTCGCCCAGTGCTCGGTGCGGGTGAAGAAGCAGCTGCTCACCGCGTGTGCACTCGTGGTCGGTGCGGACAAGACCATCACCACCAACGAGGCGGAGCTGCTGCGGGCGGTCGCCGACGCGCTCGGCGTGCCGACGCCCCCGCTGCTGCCCGGCCAGCGTCTGGTCTGATTCGCCCGTACACTCTCCCTATGAGCATCGCAACCAGATACCGAGTGAAGCCGGGTACGAGTGTGGATCTTTCCCAGTGGAAGACCGACGACGCGGAGGGCGTGGACCGCGACGAGGTCGAGGCCAAGACCGAGGCGAACACGATCGCGATCAGTGAGCTGCAGCACAGGCTCTACGCCGAGCACAAACGCTCGCTGCTCGTCGTGCTCCAGGCGATGGACGCCGCGGGGAAGGACTCAACAATCCGCCGAGTCTTCGGGCGCGTGAACCCGCAAGGTGTGCAGGTCAAACCGTTCAAACGCCCGACGGAGGACGAGCTCGCCCACGACTTCCTCTGGCGCGTCCACCAGCACACGCCGAGGCGTGGACACATCGCGGTGTTCAACCGCTCGCACTACGAGGATGTCCTCGTTGTCCGGGTCAGCAACCTCGTGCCCGAAGAACGGTGGAAGAAACGCTTTGGTGTCATCAATGGGTTCGAGCAGGGGCTCATCAACGGCGGCACCGAGATCGTGAAAATCTACCTCCACCTCGGGAAGGACCGCCAACGCGAGAAGCTCTCCGAACGGTTGACAGACCCCACCAAGAACTGGAAGTTCGAGGCCGGTGATCTCGCAACGCGTGAGCATTGGGAGGACTACATGGAGGCCTATGAGGACGCGATCACCAAGTGCAACACGGACGATGCGCCGTGGCACATCGTGCCGACGGACCGCAAGTGGTACCGCGTGCATGTCATCAGCGAGATTATCCGCGAGACCCTCGAGCGGATGAACCCGCGGTTCCCCGAGCCGAAGCTCGACCCGGTGAGCGCGATGAAGCTGCTCGAGCAGATGCGTTAGTCGAGAAACTTTCTCCAGTTCTTCCCGAGTTTCTCTGGTTCCCACAGCGCACCGCATTCCGGGCACCGACGCTGCCCATCGGACAGATCGTAGTCACAGACGAAACAAAGCTTCCCGCCGCACTCTCTGAAGCGCTTGATATACCGCATCGATCGCACCGCATAGGCCGCAATCCAGACAAGCGTAATCACAATACCACCCAGCACCGCGGCGTACATCACCGGGCTGCCGCTGAAACCCGCGATCTGCTTGGCTGTGATGATCCCGAAATCGATCAGCTTCACATAGACAAACGCATAGATCATCGGTAAGAACACCGCCGGGACCACGGGGAGCACGCAGGACTGAAAATGCCGGCGAGGCATCTTCCACTTCACCGAACTCACGCTTGGGCCATCCATGCTCAAACAATACGCCCCGAAAGACTCTCTGCGCTGGTCACCGCATTCCGCTGCGTTGATTACTCGCCGCACCCCGCGTTGAACTCATCGAGGAACGCGAAGACATCGAAGATGTCGAGTGTGCCGTCAAAGGTGAAGTCCGCGAGCTCATCCCCCGCGGCAAACAGGTCGAGGTAACCGAACACATCGAACACATCAAGCACGCACAGGCGCACCGCGATATCGGACGGGCAGGTCATCTCGTCTGCCGCGACCTCGACCTGCCCGAAGCGGATGGTGTCCAGAGCGATATCGTCACTCAGCCCGGCAAGATTCCCCGACTCAAACTGGATGCGGATCTCTCGGTCCTGGAGCGGCGACGAGGTGAAGTCGAAGGTCGTGTGTGTCGTTTCCGAGATCACCGCGTTGGTCTGTTCGAACAACGCCCCGGGGGAGCAGCCCATCACACGGACCGCGTCAATCGTGGGATCAGAAGAGAACACGCTCGAGTAGGCCGCCATCTCGAAGCTGTAGAGCACAACCTCGTAACCATAATCCGCGGAGAGGATCACCTCTCCGTGCCCGACGCCATCCGCATCATCGAAATAGACATCGCGGAGATCGCCGTAACCCGTGCCCCAGTGTGAAGGGTCCACCCCTCCGGCTGTCGGATAGGTCGCGATGATATTCGGCGTGGGCCCTTCCGTACCGATGCCATAGTGGTAGATGCCAATGGTGGTGGCCGTGACCCGATCGCCGTAGTCTTGGGGGATCGGATCAAAGTTGCCAAGCCCGTCGATCACGAAGAGCAGGATCGACGCATTGGCGACAGAAGTCGTCGCGAGCAAAGTGGCAGCAAGCACGGTGCGGTTCATGAGCGTTCTCCTTCCCACGGAGTATAAATCAAGCCGCCACCGATCCAAAAGAAAAAATCCCGCCTTCTCGAGGCGGGATGATGGATCGGACAGAAAGAGCGGCTAGTTGTTCTCGACCTTGGATATCTGCCATTCCTCGAGATCGACCGGGGCCTGGCGACCGAAGATCGAGACGAGCACGCGGACCATGCCCTTCTCGGGGAAGAGCTCGTCCACCCTTCCCTCGTAGTTCTCGAACGCGCCCTCGCGGATCATCACATTCTCGCCCTTCTCGAACGAGAGCTTGATGGTCGGCTCGTCCTCGGGCTTGCGCGAGTCGAGGAGCATCTTCTCCGCTTCGTGCATCGCCATCGGGGTCGGACGACCGGCGGTGCCGATGAAGTCACCCACGCCGGTGGTTTCTTTGATCAGGAAGAAAATATCCTGCGGGATGCGCCCGTCATCCTCGAGCTTCATCTCAACAAAGACATAGCCCGCGTAGAGCTTCTCTTCCTTGATCCGTGCCTTGCCACCCTTGATGGTCTTGATCTTCTCGGTGGGCACCAGAATGCGCCCGACGAGGTGGGTCATGCCCTCGATCTGGATCTTGCGGAGCAGTGTGTTCTGGACGCTGTTCTCTTTGTTGGAGGCAACGCGGAGGACGAACCACTGCATGCCGTCCTGCACGAGCGGCTCATCGTGACCGATCATGCCCTCGATGGTCGAGTCGGTGGTCGTCGAGACGGCGACTTCATGTTCGTTTGAGGTGTCGTGTTCCACAGGGAGCTCCGTTGAACCCGTCGGCGTGCTCGCGCCGGGGGCTGGTTATTTCTGAAGGACGCCTATCCAGGTGAAGACGCGGGCAAAGATTGTATCGACACCGAAGAGGAACCCGGCGATCAGGAAGGTCGCGACGATGACAACGATGGTGGACCCCTTGACCTCGCGGTAGGAGGTCCAGTTAACCTTCTTCATCTCGCCGTCCGTCGCGATGAGGAAGCCGACCGATTTGCGGCTTGAACCGACGAAAAGATAGAGCCCGATCGCGCCAAGCAGCAGGATCGCACCGGCGATGCTCGCCTGGAGATAGAGCACCGGGAAGATCGGGGTGCTCGACGCGCCGCTGACCGAGGCGGTCATCGTCGCGGGCTGGTTTGGCTGCTCAATCGCGATGCGGAGCGTCTCGCCGCCACGCTTGGCAACTTCTTTCGAGGAAAACGAGTTAAGCACGACGCGGGCGTTGCCGCCCTTGCCGGTCTCGAAGGACTCGACCAGCGCGCTGCCGAAGACCTCGTAGGGCTCGTCCGCGTCGAGGTTCTCGGTTGGTTTGTAGAGGTTGACCGTGTCACCGACCGCCGCCTGACCCTGCGTGCCCGTGGTGGCCATGGTCCATGAACGGACAGGCAGACGGACAGCCTCGGCCTGCTGCCAGCCCCAGCCCGCACCCGCGAGGATGAGGAGCCCCGCACCCGCGGCGGTGAGCACACGGATCCAGTACCCCTGTCCCTGTTTGTAGATTCCAAACGACATGGATCTTGACAACCTCGGTTGGGCCCGGGCGGGCGAGCGGTTGACGCCAGCGCACCAGTCCGGGCATTGATCCCTCTCGGGCTTGAACACGGCAGGAAGGACTCGAACCCTCGACCGGTGGATTTGGAATCCACTGCTCTACCAACTGAGCTACTGCCGTAGCCGGGAACTGAGTCCCGTCATGCGGATTACTTCCGCTTGATCTTGTGCAGCGTGTGCTTGCGCAGGCGGGGGCAGTACTTGTTGAAGCCTTCCTTGATCCGGTCCTCGATGCCGCCCTTGATGTTGATCGAGGTGCGGTAGTTCAGATCACCCGACTCCGTGCACTGAAGCCAGACATACTCACGCGCGAGTGCTTTTTTCTTGGCCATAGCTGGCTCCCGTTCTGCGTATGGACCCGCCCACACGGGTCATTGCTGATTGATCGCACAATCCCGAGAGACTGTGTTTCGGAAAAGCGGCCCACCGGCTTTCACCGATGGGCCGAAGCTGAGACGCCCGGGGTTCTCGTCCCGCCCCCAACGGGGCTCGGTCCCGGGCGGGTAATTACTCGATAATCTCGGTGACAGTGCCCGAACCGATGGTCCGGCCGCCCTCACGGACCGCGAAGCGGAGCCCGGTCTCCATCGCCACGGACTTCTCGCCCAGATCGATCTCCATGGTGACGTTGTCGCCCGGCATGCACATCTCTGCCTTTGCGCCGCCGTCGCCGAAGAGCTCGTGGACCTGGCCGGTCACATCCGTCGTGCGGAAGTAGAACTGGGGCTTGTAGCCCGCGAAGAACGGGGTGTGACGCCCG
>JAGQOC010000241.1 GCA_020427745.1 Phycisphaerales bacterium
GAGCGGCATCTGCAGGATCTCCATGGACTGGATCATCCGCGGCGTCAGCTTCATCTGCTGACCGAGCTTCATCTGTTGTGAGGTATCGAAACGCATACGCGGCAGATCCGTGGGTATTCCTTTCCGGGGCTCGTCCCGGTCCCTTGTTCTCCATTGTATCGGTTGATTGTGCCAGCCCGTTGGCGGATTTGGGCGGGTTATTCGACGGATTGGCGACCCTGGATCGCGTCGGCGAGGACGGCCTTGTTCGCGTACTCGAGCATGCCCCCGGTGGGGAGTCCGCGGGCGAGGCGAGAGACGCTGACGCGTCGTGTGCGGAGCTCGCCCGCAAGGTAGAGCGCGGTGCCGTCGCCTTCGACGGTGGGGTTGAGCCCGAGGATGATCTCTTCGATGCGTGGTGCATCGGGCTTGGGGTCGTCGATGCGCCGGAGGAGCTGGGCGATGGTGAGGTCGCCGGGAGCGATGCCGTCGAGGGGGGAGAGGCGCCCCATGAGGACATGGTAGAGGCCTTTATACATACCGGTGAGCTCGAGGGCGATGAGGTCCTTGGGCTGCTCGACGACGAGCACGCGGGTGTGATCGCGTTTGGGGTCGGCGCAGAGTGCGCAGAGGGTGGAATCGGAGAGGTTGTAGCAATCGGCGCAGTGGTGGAGGTTTTCTTTGACGGAGCGGATAGCCTCGGCGAGGCGGAGGGCATCCGGAGATTCGGATTTGAGGATGTAGAAGGCGAGCCGCTCGGCGGAGCGGGCCCCGATGCCGGGCATTCTGGCGAGCTCGTCGATGAGGGACCGCATCGGCGCGGGGTAGGCGCTCGATGACGCGCTCGGGCGATGGCTTTGGGGCTGGTTGGGGGATCCTTTCGGCATGTGTTCGAGATGGTATCCACACCGAGTGGGCGGGCGCGTCATCAGAATCCAACGGCGGGATCCGCGGATTGGCCAGTGAAGGGCACTAGGGAGAAGCCCGGGGTTGGATTGCGTGAAAATTCCGACAAGATCCCCCGGAAGCGGTTGCATCGGGGCACAGGAATCTGTAGTTTCACGGTTCATCGACAGCAGCTTTGGGACTCTTTTGTGGAGAGAGGTAGGTCCCAGGGCTGCTGTTGTTTTTGGGGTTTGGGTGTGCCTCGGGCCGCTCTGAAAACGGGTCTGGGGGGCGTGAATCAGCGGTTTTGGGGATTCGAGGCGGGCGCGGACCTATAGTCTGTTTCCGCGGGCCACGAGGGCTCCGCGGCTCAGCAGGACCCTTTCGAGAGGACCCAACCCGTGGCCAACAAGCACTTTGATGTCGTCGTGATCGGTGGTGGACCCGGCGGGTATGTGGGAGCGATCCGGGCCGCCCAGCTCGGGTACAAGGTCGCGATCGTCGAGCGGGCAAAGCTTGGTGGGGTGTGCCTGAACTGGGGGTGCATCCCGTCCAAGGCGTTGATCTCCAACGCGGAGCTCATGGAGAAGCTCGCGGAGCAAGAAGAATGGGGCATCAGCACGGGGGCGGTGAAGTTTGACTGGGACAAGGTCATCGGGCGCTCGCGGGATGTTGCGAGCAAGCTCAACAAGGGTGTTGAGTTCCTGATGAAGAAGAACAAGATCGA
>JAGQOC010000242.1 GCA_020427745.1 Phycisphaerales bacterium
CGGACGAGAAGTTCCCGATGCTGACACTCCAGGACGGGAGCCAGGCACGGGCGTACCGCACCGGGGACCGGGTCTACGAGCTGCCCGACGGGAACATCGTGTTCGACGGGCGCATCGACGAGCAGGTCAAAATCCGCGGCTTCCGTGTCGAGCTCGGAGCGATCGAAGCCGCGATCGAGCAGATTGATGGGATCAAGCGGGCATCCGTGGTCATGTGCGGGCAGGGCGATCGAGCACGACTGCACGCACGGGTCATCGGCGAGCCCATGGATCCGGAGGCGGTACTGTCCGCGGTTGCTCGGGTCCTGCCCGAGTACATGGTGCCGGACGATATGGAGTGGCTCGATGAGCTCCCCATCACCGCCAACGGCAAGGTCGACAAACGCGCGTTGGTCGCGCAGATCGAAGCGCAGATCACGGCGCGGAGCCTCACCGTGTATCGTGAGCCGGAGACCGAAACCCAGAAAGCCCTGTGCGCGATCTGGGAGGTTCTGCTCGAACGCGAGCGCATCGGGATTGACGATTCGTTCTTTGATCTCGGGGGTCACAGCCTGCGTGCCGTGGTCATGTGCTCGAGAATCCGCGACCGGTTCGGGGTCGCTGTTTCCGCTCCGCTGGTGCTTCGATCGCAGACGATCCGGGCGATCGGCGATTGGATCGATCGGGAGATCCAGACCAAGGGATCGCGTCAGCTCGCCACGATCCCCCGAGTGAGCCGGGCAGCTCCGCTCCCGATATCGTTCAACCAGGAACGCCTCTGGGTGCTCGACCAGATGTATCCCGCGGACCCGAGCTACAACATCTCGATGCGTCTGGTGTTCGCGGGCGATCTTGATGAGCAAGCCGCACGCGGGGCGTGGAGTGATCTGCATGAGAGGCACGAAACACTCCGGACCCGGATCATCGGCACCGAGCAGGTCATCCTCGGCATGGACCAGATCACCCCGGTGTTCCGCTGGGATGATGCCGTCGATGAGTCTGAACTCGAGGCGATTGAGTCACGCGAGTTCGCACGCGTGTTCGACCTCTCCGAGGCACCGCTGGCGCGGATGTGCGTATACAAACTCACTCACGAGTGTTCCATCCTCGCCGTGACCATCCATCACATTGTTTCCGACGCGTGGTCATGCACGGTCCTCCGCGACGAGTTCGAGGCTCTGTATCTCGCACGCGTTGAGGGGCGATCCGCCACGCTCCCGGAACTCGCGATCCAGTACGCCGACTTCGCGTCCTGGCAACGCAGCGAATCTCAACAGCCGGCCTACAAGGAGCATCTCGACTACTGGACCAAAAAGCTCAGCGGTGCCCCGATGCTTGATCTGCCCGCGGACTCCCCGAGATACGCGGAGATCCAGAGCACGGGTGATCGTGTTCATGCCGAGATCCCCGCGGATCTCGTAAAGAAAATCCAGGCGATGTCCTCCGAGAAGGGTGTCACCCCCAACGCCGTCGTTCTCGCGGCGTTCAACGCGTGGCTACACCGTCTCATGGGGGCTCAGGATGTTGTCATCGGGATGCCCGTCGCGAGCCGATCGTCGTCGTCGCTCGAACCACTGATCGGGTTCTTTATGGAGACCATCGCGATGCGTGTCCCCGTACAGTGCTCGGATCATTTCGGGTCGCTCGTTGATCGGACATCCGAAGAACTCTGGGAATCGATCGAGCACAGCACCGTCGCGTTCCAGCATGTGATCCAGACACTTCACGGCCACGCAACCCCAGGACGCAACCCGCTCTTCGAGGTCTTCTTCAACTACATCACCGCCAAGATCCGCGGCGGGGACGGGCACCGGTTCGCCTTCGATGACAGGGAGGTCGACAACCACACCGCGAAGTTTGATCTGACCTGCTATGTGTTCGATGAGGGCGACACCATGTCCGTGGTGTTCAACTACCGCAGTGCGTTGTTTACCGAGACAACGATGCGCCGGTTCCTTGAGCAGTACATCACGCTTCTCGGGTCCGCGATCGAGCATCCAAACGCGAGGCTCTCATCGCTCGATATTCTCGCTCAAGACGAAGCGGATCGATGGGAAGCCGCCCGAGTTGGAAGCAGAGCCGTGCGCCCGCCATGCTGCCTGCACGACGCATTCGATTCGGTTGTCGAAAAGCATCCGTCGCGAGTCGCCGTGATTTCTCCGCTCGGGCAGAGCTCGTACGCCGAACTGCAGAAGAGGAGTCAGAACGCGTGCAATAATCTGATCGCGGCGGGGGTCATGCCGGGCGATCGGGTCGTGGTGGGGCTGCGCGATCCGATCCGGATGGCCGCGGCGATCCTCGGCATCCTGCGAACCGGTGCCGTGTATGTGCCCGTCGATCTGGGCTGGCCAAGCGAGCGGATCCACCAGCTCATCGGGCTTTCCGGTGCCAGACACGCCGTCCTCGAATCAACCGTCCCGATACCCGCAGAGACCGTCCGGATCGATCCGAGCGGATGGGAACATGCCACAGCAAAGGGAGACGCCAGAACCGTCGACCCGAGCGAGCCCTGTTACCTGATGTTCACCTCCGGATCGACCGGGGCACCGAAGGGCGTCCTGCAGTCACACGCCGCTGTGCATGAGCACAACACCGTCTTCGCGGACTCGCTGCAAATGACCCCCGAAGACCGGGTGCTGATGCTCAGCTCGCAGGGATTCGATGCGGCCCCGATGGACATGTACTCCGCGTGGTTCACCGGCGCGGCGTGGTGCCCGTTCGATCTCCAGCATGAGCGGGCCGACGATCTTGTACCGTTCATCGAGAACACCGGGATCACGGTCTTCCACGCGGCCCCGTCCGTGCTCCGCTGGTTCGCAAGCCTCGGTGCCGATCCAGAGTCTTTACGATCCGTGCGCGTCGCCGTGATGGGCGGCGAACCCGCCCGATCGGAAGACCTGGATCTGATCCGTGCTCATTTCTCGAAATGCGCACGAATAATCAACGGTCTCGGGCTCACCGAATCCTCTGTCTCGTTCCAGAATGTGCTGACCCCGTCCGAATCTGAATGGGTGAGCGGGCAGGTCCCGATCGGTCGAGCGACGGCCGGCGTCACCGCACGCCTCGTCGACGCGGACGGGCAGCCAACAACGCTCTTCGGCGAACTGGAACTCGAGAGCCGACGCATCGCGATCGGATACTGGAACCCGGAGAATCACAATCCCGATCCGATCGGTGTTCCTTCAGAGGATGGGACCGTCCGCTTCCGAACCGGGGACCTCGCGGGGATGAGCCCCGACGGCTTGCTCGTGCACCGGGGGCGAAGGGACCAGCAGGTCCAGGTCCACGGCTGCCGAGTCGAGACCGGGGAAGTCCAAGCAGCGGCGAGGAACATCGCGGGCATCGCCGATGCAGCCGTTCTCGCACGCAAAGAAAATGACGCAGGCCATACACTGATTGCATACCTCGTGCCCAAGCCGGGGACGAACATCACGGCATCGGAGGTCCGCCGCGATCTCGGGGCCAAGCTCCCCGGGTACATGGTTCCAGCAGAGATCCGTCTTGTCGAAAAGATAAAGCGAGTCGGGGGGGGGAAGATTGACCAGTCCGCCCTGCGTGCCTTGGCCGAGTTATCCGCCGAAAAGCAACATGCCAAGATCGCCGGTTTCGAGAGCCCAACCGCTGAGGCGATCGCCCAGATATTTTCCGAGATCCTCGACTGTGCAGAGATCTCCGGAGGCTCCGATTTCTTCTTGCTCGGCGGGACATCGCTCAAGGCGATCCGCGTGTTCGCGCGACTCCGCGAGCAGCTCGACACCGCCATACCCGTATCGTCCATCTTCCGTTCCCCGACGCCCAACGCGTTGGCGGAACTGATCGATCGCGAACAGCCGAACCCCGCAGAATCCCTGTTCATCCCCATGAAGAACGGTCACGCCCGTGCTGTCTACATGCTCCCGGGCGTCGGCGGGCATCCGCTCGGGTTCGGGGCGATGATCACGCACATCAACACCGATGCTCGCGTGCTGGGTGTCCAGCTCCCCGGCCTCGACGGGAAAACCGATCTTCTGAAAAACATCCCCGAGCTCGCGGCCTACATCATCGACCGGATGAGCATCAAGCCGTCCGATCCCGCACCGGACATGGTCGGCTACAGCTTCGGCGGCGCCCTCGCGTTCGAGATCGCCCTGCGCCTGCAAACGCTCGGGCACAAGTCCGGGGTTCTCGTTCTACTCGATTCGCACAATCTCAATGGGCTCGATAAGAAATCAACCCCCGGGCTCCTGCTTGAGCACCTCCTCTCCGTGCTCGGCAAGGGCGAGGTAAACGGACCGAGATACCTGATCGACAAACTCCGCGGCCGCGGCGTCTCCAGCACCACCGCGATGACCAAAGACACCGGCGATCCCGCGATCGATCGTATGATCCGCACCAATCGACGAGCCGTCGTCGATTACAAGCCCGACGGGATCTACCGCGGCCCGATCACCCTCATCCGGGCCAGACAGCCCGAATGGCTCCGTTACCATCGTGATGACGGAAACAACGGCTGGGCGCGATGGACCAAGCCAGGGAACATCCGAGTGATCAATCTCGATGTCCGACACATGTCCCTGCTCCAGCAGGCCAACGCAAGCTCGCTCGGAGGCGTGATCTCCGACGCCATCGGACACTGATCATTCGCTATAATCCAACCGGCACGGGGGTTGTCCGTGCTCCGGGAGAGATTGCGATGTTCATGCGGATGATCTACGACGAAAAGCTTGCCCAGGCCGCGTACCTGATCGGGTGCCAGCAGACCG
>JAGQOC010000243.1 GCA_020427745.1 Phycisphaerales bacterium
GGCGTCAAGATCGCCTTCGGCACCGATGTCGGCGTGGGCGAGCACGGCACCAACGCGATGGAGTTCGTCTACATGCACGAAGCCGGGATGCCCGCGATGGAGTGCATCAAATCCGCGACCGTCAACGCCGCGGATCTCCTCGGGCAGTCCGAATCGCTCGGAACCATCGAGCCGGGCAAGCACGCAGACCTGATCGCCGTCGAGATCAGCCCGCTCGAAGACATCTCCGTCCTGAACCGGGTCGTCTTCGTGATGAAGGACGGCAAGGTCTACAAAGGCCGATGATTACTAAGGCACTCAAACCCTGTACTCATACACCGGATCGTCGTGCAACTCCCCACGGAGGATCTTCTCCTCGTCCCGTGCGTACTGATGATTGTCGATCAGTGTCTCCGCCCGCTTCCGTTTGATCGACGGGATCCAGGTCCCCGCGATCATGAACGAGCCGAGGATTGTCAGCACACGCCCCGTGTCTGTCCCGCCGAGCGCGCCGAGGGTTGAGGCCCCGAAATCCACAACCATCCCAAGCGATGTCCCGTCCGAGCGATGGTCATTCGCCCAGAGGTCATAGCTGTCCGCGGTGAACATCATGTGCACCCCGAACAACGCGACCGATACCCACACAACCGAAGCAAGCGTCCGAAGGATCATGCGAATACTCCATTGACGAGCCGTCCCGATCAACTATCGCAATTGCCAATCCACCGCCGCAAACCAGATCGCGGTTTTTTCTCACTTTGGGGTTCAGAGTGGATCGGAGAGGTATTAGGCGGCGTGACAGTCCGAGGTTCCCGGACCCGCATACTTCTGAACCATCGCGATCATCGCACCCCGATCGATCGGTTTGCTCAAATAATCCGTGCAACCCGCCTCGAGACATTTCTCCCGGTCACCCTCCATCACATGCGCCGTCAGCGCGATGATCGGGATCGTGTTCCCCTCGCCCCGAAGAAGCCGCGCCGCCGTATACCCGTTCATCACCGGCATCTGCATGTCCATCAGGATCACATCGAACGCGCAGTCGTGTGCGAGTGTCTCGATCGCGGCCTTCCCGTTGGATGCAAAGCCCACGCGAAAACCCGCGCGCCGGAGGAAATGCGAGATCAGCCGCTGATTGTCCACGCCGTCCTCAACAAGCAGCACCCGACCATGTCCAGCCGTCACAGACGGGGTATCAACAACGCCACTGGAAGACGCTCCATGCGAGCCCGAGGCACCGAACTCTCCGCCTTCCTCGGGCGCCGCCGGGAACCGGAAAGTAAACACACTCCCCTCCCCCATCTCCGATTTGGCGACAATCTCACCATGCATGAGCCTCGCGATCTTCTGCGAGATCGAAAGCCCCAGCCCCGTTCCCTCGTGCCTCCGGGTAACCGAGTTGTCCCCCTGCTCAAACGGACGGAACAGCCGGCCCATCATCTCCTCACTGATACCCACCCCGGTATCCCGGATAGCAAACTCGATCCGCCCGTTATTGCCGTACGAAACCCCGAGCGTGACCGAACCCGAATCCGTAAACTTGATCGCGTTACCGACCAGGTTGATAAGCAGCTGTCGCACCCGCAGCCCGTCCATCCGCAGCACCTCAGGAACGGAGCCCTCGATCTCAACACCCAGCGTGAGATTCTTCTGCCGAGCACGGACATCGAATGAATCCATGATCTCGCGGACAAGCCCGCCCACTTCGCACGCCACCGGGTGGATGTCGATCTTCCCCGCATCGATCTTCGAGAGATCCAGAATATCATTGA
>JAGQOC010000244.1:0-3113 GCA_020427745.1 Phycisphaerales bacterium
CGTCCCAGACGGGCTGGCACATCATGACCATGCCCGGGCCGCCCCCGAATGGGCGATCGTCGGTTTTCCCGTGCTTGCTGGTGGTGTACGCCCGGATATCGGTGCCCACGACCTCCAAGGCCCCGGACTGGCGGGCCCGCGCGGGGATCGAGACCCCCAGGGCCGCGGGGGATTCGGGGGGGAACATCTCGGGGAAGTTGGTCAGGATATCGATCCGCATGGGCGATGGTAGAGCCCGAGACTGGATTTCGGGGGGGCGGGGGCCAATCATTCAGACCCGGAACACACAGACGGCACCGAAGCGTTCGGAGCCGTCGAGGGAGAAGGCGATGATCGCCGTTCCGGTCCACCCGGTACCCGTTCGATTTGGAGCGGGCGATTTTGGAGAAATGAACCATGGTTCGTATCCGTATGCAGCGCTTTGGCCGCCGTCACCGTCCGTTCTACCGCATCAACGCAATCGACCAGCGCACCCGCCGCAACGGTCGTGTGCTCGAGAATCTTGGGTACTACAACCCGATGGACCCGGACGAGTCCAAGCAGGTCGTGCTCAAGGGTGAGCAGATCCAGGCATGGCTCGCCAAGGGCGCCCAGCCGTCCGACACCGTCCGTGATATGCTCGGCAAAGCAGATCTTCTCGACGCCAAGATGAAGGCCGAGTGGGAAGCCGACCGTGAAACAAACATGAATCGCGGCAAGTGCAAGGCGGCGGTCAAGCAGATCAAGTCCATCGTGGCAGAACTCGACAAGCTTGCGGAAGACGCCGATGTGACCCCCTACGCGAACACCGCGAAGAAGGCGCTGACGGCAGCCGAGGCGAGCCTCTCGCTCGCGACTGTTGCTGATGCCGAGAAGGCCGCAGCAACCGCGTCCTCGGCACTGGCTGACGCGAAGAAGGCCGCCGCGGCTGCGGCTCCGGAGCCCGAACCCGCGTCGGAAGAGCCCGCGGCTGAAGAGGCCGAGTAAATCGAGGAAGTTCCTTCCGCGTCCGAAATCCTATCAAACGCCCGTTCCACGGGCGTTTTTTCATTGGATACACCCGCGAGATCTCGATTCGCGGATCCGCTTCTGATAGGCTTCGTACGGACAAATTCCGGAGGAACCCTCAATGTTCAGGCTGTTTGTGATGATGTGGGCCGCCGCCCTCTGCTCGTTCGCCGCGGTCGCTGAGCCGATCTCCTATCAGGGGTTTCTCAATGATAACGGGGCTCCGGCAAACGGGGTCTATGACATCAAGTTCAAGCTTTTCGACGCCGAGTTGGGGGGCACACAGGTCGGTCCGAATGTGGACGCGGTGGATTATTCGATCGTGGACGGTGTGTTCCGCTACGACCTCGATTTCGGTGATGTGTACATGGGACAAGATCTCTGGCTCCGTGTCTTTGTGCGTCCCGGTGATTCGACCGATTCGTTTACCGAACTCCTCCCGCGTCAGCATCTGACCCAGGTCCCCAAGGCCGCGTACGCGACGGTCGCCCAGACCGCTATGGATTCGTTCTGGGAGGACGCCGGAGGTGGGCGGATTACCTATGGCACCGGGATCGACAAAGTCCTCATCAATCGGACAAACACCGTTGCTGGGTTCGAGTACTTCGGTGTTCATGCCGGGACGACCGGATTCGGTGGCATGGTGATGTCCACCGAAGCGAACGGGACACCGGCGTATGCGTACGGTGTGGGGAACAGCCTCAAGGCGTACCACTTCTTCCGACAGAGCGACAACGCATGGTTGCTCTGGATCGGTGGCACCAATGTGCTTGACATCGACTCGATCGGGAATATGAGCATTGTGGGGGGGCTGGAGGCTGGTGGGCCGGTGAACGCAGATGCGTTCGTGCTCAACGCGCCGAGAACGCTCACCTATTCGATCTCGGGTGACACCTTCCGCTCGGGAACAAGCACGCCCTCGATCGGGGGAGACGCCTCGGGCGGGGCGTACATCGCTGCCCCCGGGAATGCGTGGATGCTCGCGCCTGTCCACCTCCCGCAGGGTGCGACGATCACCGCCCTCCACGCGACTTATCTGGACAACGCGACAGGCAACATGGTGGTGACTCTTGAATCCCGTCAGATCACCGGCACGCTTGTGGTGCACGGCACGGTGAGCAGCTCCGGGACTTCGGTGAGCGTGCTCACGATGTCCACAACGACCATTTCCGATCCGATCGTGGACAACACCAGCCGCGGATACCATATCCGGGTGAGCTCGACCAGCTGGCCGGGGAATCTCCTGCTCCGTGTGTTCGGCGTTCGGGTCGAGTACACGGTCAACGAGGCTCAATAGCCTCGAGAATCAACAGAAACGGGTTTCTCCTCACTTGTGGGTTCCAAGAAGCATCCAT
The DNA here is from genome assembly GCA_020427745.1 of Phycisphaerales bacterium. Lineage (GTDB taxonomy): Bacteria > Planctomycetota > Phycisphaerae > Phycisphaerales > UBA1924 > UBA1924. The sequence continues at coordinate 2,343 of JAGQOC010000244.1, forward strand.
CTCGGGTATCCTGTGCGCTGTTGAGGAAATCCACACACACAGGGGAGAGTTATTCATGAACAAGTTTGCAGCAGGAATCGGGATGTTGGCCCTCGGATTGCTCGGCGCGAGCGCCGCGGCTGAGCCATTCACCTACCAAGGTCAGCTCAGTGATGCCGGGGCGCCGGCGAACGGTCTGTACGACATGAACATCGTCGCCTATGACTCGGCGGTCGGTGGATCAAATCTCAGCCCCGGAGAGTCGCTGACCAACATCCCGGTCGTCGACGGGCTCTTCGTGATCGAGGTCGATCTGGGCGACATCTTCGACAGCGGCGACGCGTGGCTGGATATCTCCGTCCGCAGCTCGTCGGGCGGTGCGTTTACTCCGCTTACTCCCCGCACCCACATCACACCCACACCCAAGGCCCAGCACGCGACCACCGCGGACACCGCTCTGAACGCACCCTGGACCGTCGCCCCCGGAATTATCACCTACGGCGACGGAAACGACCGCGTGTTTATCAACCGTCCGTCGTTCATCACCAGCGCCGAGTTCTTCGGCGTTCATGGGAACCTGGGTACCTTCAACGGGATGTATGTTTCTGGACCCGCGAACTCCTGGCCGTTCTATGGATACGCCACGGATGGAAGCCCCAATGCGTACCACTACTACAGGGGTGATACCCAGGAGTGGATTCTGTACAAGAACGGCTTTGCGTTGACGGTCGATGCCAATAGTGATCTGATCGTGAGCAATGAGGTCGAGGCCAACAACTACCGCTACAGAAC
>JAGQOC010000244.1:3122-3301 GCA_020427745.1 Phycisphaerales bacterium
CCGTTATTTCTCGATCCCGGGCGATACATTCAGCGGCGGCGATGTCCCGTACCGGGTCTCTCTCGGTAACGGCGGGTTCTATACGAGCGCCCCCGGGGTCGGGCCTTTTACCGCGCCGGTGCATCTCCCCGATGGTGCAAGGATCACCGGGCTGCGGGCGTATGTCACGGATACCGCGG
>JAGQOC010000245.1 GCA_020427745.1 Phycisphaerales bacterium
CTCCGTAGTGGGTTCCACCCTGCTGCTCAGCGGGTACATCATGACCGCCGCGATCTCCGTCATCGAGGCCTACCACTATTTCCATGTCCCCGAGCACCTCGTCCTCCCGCTCGCGGTAATCTCGATCGTCCTCATCGGCGGCGTCAACTGGCTCGGCGCCAAGTCCGCCGGCAAGTTTGCCCTCATTATCGCGATGGTCGCCCTCGGCGTCTCGGCGGTCATGGCGATCCTCGCGATCCCCGCCTTCATGGAGGGCGTGGGCACGATCTCGCTGGACTACTTCCGAGAGAACTCCGCCGGCAGCGCCTGGGTGAACTTCACCAAGATCTGTCTCGCGCTCGCGGGCGTCGAGGCCGTCGCCAACATGACCGGCATGATGAAGCAGCCGGTCTCCAAGGAAGCCAAGAAAACCATCTGGCCCGTCTCCATCGAGGTCGTCGGGCTCAACCTGCTCTTCGGGCTCGCCCTCGCGGGGCTCACCTTCTCCGTCGCGGGCACCAGCCTCAAGGATCTCCACAAACCGGACGAACACCGCCTGCAGGAATCCCGCCAGCACCTGATCGAATCACTCCCCGCCGAGTTCGCGAGCAAACTCAGCGCCGAATCGCCCCTCACCATCTCCGAAGAGGACCTCGCCCCGCTGCCCCCGGAGGTCCTCGAGGCCTACCACCACCTCGAAGAGCACGAAGAATCCGTCGAGCAGTACACCAACGCGTCCATGCGCGTCATCGCCCACGAGACCGCCACCGATCGCTTCGGCGAGGGGTTCGGTGTTGTCTTCGGCAATGTCGCGGGCATCACCTTCGGGCTCCTCCTCCTCTCCGCCACCAATACCGCGATCATGGCGATGGTCTCCGTCTTCTTCGCGATGGGACAGGACAAGGAACTCCCCAAGGGCTTCACCAAGCTCAACTACTCCGGCGTCCCCTGGGTCGGACTGATCGTCTCGGTCATCATCCCCGCCCTCGTCATCCTCATCGAGCAGGATGTCACCGTCCTCGCCTCGCTCTATGTGCTCGGCGTCACCGGCGCGATCACCGTCACCGTCCTCTCCTCCGCCTACAACAAAGAACTCGAGCTCTCCAAACCCGTCCGCATCGGGCTCTGGATCCTCGGGCTCTTCCTCTTCTCCATCACCCTGACCATCGGGATCACCCAGCCGATTTCTACCGCTTTCTCCGGCACCCTCGTCGCCCTCGCGCTCGGGCTCCGCACCATCCGCTCCGCCGCGGGTCCCGTCGACACCGGCGAGGCGATGGAAACCCCCTCCACCGGGTGGCTCGCGATCCTCAAGCAGGCCAAAATCGAGATCGATCCCGCCAAGCCCAAGATCATGCTCGCCGCGAGAGGCCGCTACCAGTCCGAGTTCGCCGTCGACACCGCCAAGCGCCGCGACGCGACGCTGTTCGCCGTGTTTGTCCGCCCGATCCGCGTCATGGACCTCCGCCCCGGGCAAGCGCCGCGGATCGAGACCGACGACGCCGCCCAGGAAGCGCTCGGCACCACCGCACTGCTCGCCAAAGAGCACGGCGTCCCCTTCGTCCCGATCTATGTCACCAGCCAATCCATCGTCGATGAGATCCTCGACTACACCGTGACCTACGGCTGCGACACGCTGATCATGGGTAAGTCGCGGAGAAGCCGCTTCAGCCGCAAGCTCGAGGGTGATGTCGTCGGCGAGATCGGACGCGGACTCCCCGAAGGGATCACGCTGATCACCCGCGCCGCCGACGCCCCCCACGCGATCATGCCCGCGGGGATGGGGAGCGGACAGACGAAATGACGCTCCGCAAAGACATCGCCTCTTGGGATACCAAGTCCGCCGCGGCAATCACACGGGTGTATGCCAGGCACATGGACCGCCCGTCATTCCTCGCCGATGTCGTTGAACTCATCGGCAATCCCGAGACTGAGGTTGGCGCAAGCTGGCTGCTCAAGCACCACTTCGACGAGGGTGGCAACCCGCTCGGTGACAAACTCGTCAACCAGATCTACGCCTCGCTCCCCAGACTCGATCACTGGGCCGCGAGACTGCACATCCTTCAGTGCATGGAGTGTCTGCCGATCCCGTCCACGCACCGCCAGAAGACCGCCGCGTTCGTCGCTGGGTGCCTGCAAAGCGAAACCAAACTCGTCCGCGCGTGGGCGTTCACTGGTCTGTTCGTGCTGGGTCAACGCTTCCCGAGCTGCCGCGAAGATGCCGAACAGCAGATCCGTCATGCCGTCGAAAACGATCCAGTCGCCTCGGTGCGTGCCCGGTGCCGGCAGTTGCTCAAGAAGATGTGTTAAGCGCGGGCGGGTTGGGTCTCGTCGCCTACCCTTCCCTGATGAACGGATTCACACCCCCCGCCGCCCCGGACCACCCGCCCGCCATGCCCCTCGACGACCTCCCCGATTTCCTCCGCTCGGACACACCGCCTGTCGACGGCCCGGATGATTCGCTCGCCCAGACCCCCATCCTCGACGGGCTGACCGAGCCGCAGCGCGAAGCCGTGCTCTGCACCGAGGGCCCGCTGCTGATCCTCGCCGCGGCGGGCTCGGGCAAAACCCGCGTCATCACCCGGCGCATCG
>JAGQOC010000044.1 GCA_020427745.1 Phycisphaerales bacterium
TACCAGGACACCAACAAGGTCCAGTTCGAGATCGCCCGCCTGCTCGCCGGCGAGGGGCGACCTGCGGACGCGCTGGCCGACATGCCCGGCATCGAGCCCGACACCGCCAAGACCGTCGGCCCGGACATCTGCGTCGTCGGCGATCCCGACCAGGCGATCTACGGCTGGCGCGGCGCCGACATCGGGAACATCCTCGACTTTGAGGAGCACTACCCCGGCGCCAGGACCATTACACTCGGCGAGAACTTCCGCTCGACCGCCCCCATCCTCGGTGCCGCCGATACGCTCATCAAAAAGAACACCAAACGCAAGGACAAGCCCCTCTTCACCTCCACCCCCGGCGGCAGCGCGATCCAGATTGTCACCGTCAACGACGAACGCCACGAAGGCGAAACGATCGCAGACTGGTTCCAGCAGCTCCATGATTCCGAGCACAAGATCGCGTGGAAGGACATGGCCGTGTTCTACCGCACCAACGCGCTCTCGCGTGTCGTCGAGGACGCGATGCGACAGGCGGGCATCCCCTACCGCATCGCGCGGGGCACAGCGTTCTTCGACCGCGAGGAGATCAAAAACACGATCGCCTACCTCCGCACCGTCGCAAACCCGAGCGACAATGTCTCGCTCATGCGGATCATCAATACCCCAACACGCGGCATCGGGAAAACATCGCTCGACATCATCCAGAACGCATCCGCCCACGCCGGGATCACCCTCTGGGAGGGGTTCACCCGTACGGGCGAGCTCGGGTTAACCGCTCGCGCAACAACCGCGATCGCCAAGTTCGTGGAGATGATCAACGGCTGGACCGGCGAGGGCACCTTCATGGGCGCCTCGGTCGCAACAAGCCTGCACGAGCTCGTCGAGCGGGTCATCACCGAATCGGGCATCGAGGCGTACTACAAGAAACAAGCGAAAGCTTCGGGATCCGAAGCCGACGAATCCCGCTTGGATAACCTGAGCGAGCTGATCTCTTCCGCACGCGACTTCGAGCGTGAGTTCGACCCCGCCGATGATCCCGCATCCTTCACCGACACCGAATCCGCCCAGCAGGGCGATCTCGCCAAGGTCCCGCCGCTACTCGCGATGCTCCGCGCCTACCTCGAATCGATCGCGCTTGTCGCGGACGCCGATGCCGTGGATCCCCAGCAGGGCGCCGTCACACTGATGACCCTGCACGCATCCAAGGGACTCGAGTTCCCCGCCGTCGCGATGATCGCGCTCGAGGAGGGAACCCTCCCGCACTCGCGTGCCCACGAATCGCTCGCGGAGCTCGAGGAAGAACGCCGACTCGCGTTCGTCGGCATCACCCGCGCGATGCAGCACCTGCACATCACCACCGCCAAGCGCCGGACCGTCCGAGGCATGACCGAGCGAACCATCGCGTCGAGATTCCTCGAAGAAATCGGACACGAATCGATCATCCGATCCGATCTCTCCAGCGAGTACTCCTACTACGAGGACGACGACGATATCCGCTCGACGCGTGAATCCACGAGCGTGTCCGCTCCGCGGTTCAGAGAAGCCGCCAACACGCGTGCAAGAATCGACGCCGCCCGCGAGCAACGACTGGAGAACAAAGCCGCCCACCACAACGCGGCCAACGAGTTCCCACCCGGCTGCTCCGTCCGTCACCCGCAGTTCGGAATCGGAACCATCGTGAAAGTCACCCCCGGCGCCAACGCCCGCGCGATCGTCCACTTTGAATCCGTCGGCAAAAAAACACTGGTCCTCGAATACGCGCGACTCAAGCGGGTCTGATCCCACGCTGCAACTGCATCACCCGCTCCGCCTCCTCGCGGCGCACCTGCTCGAGCGTATGCTTCGCGATCCGCCAGTTGTTCTCGTCCGCCGTTACCGAGGCGCAGTGTTCGTTCAGGCAGCGATACAGAAACTTGAACGCATCCCGCGGCTGCTGCATGTAGTTGAGCGCCTCGACCACATCCGCCCGCGTCACATCCTCCGCGAACAGATCAATCAGCGAAATCCGCTCCGCGCTCGCGGGTCGGCACACCGAAAGCCGTGTCGAGCACAGATCGTAGAGCATCGCCCCAGTCCAACTCAGCCGCTCGATCATGTTCTGCTTGTCCAACCGGGCTTCCTGGAAGAACGAGCTGGACTCCTTGAACAGAGCGTGACGCAGCTCGATTGGCAGCAGCATCTTGATCCCCACACCCTCGAGCTGCAGGAACTTGTTGTTGAGCATGGGCCAGATGATCGAACGCATCCGCTCGGTGTCACCGTTCACAAGCGTCGGCTCATCCACCCGATCGATCACCACCAGCATCCCGGTAAACCCGAACGCGCCGATTACCCGTTGAAGGCGCGCGAACATCGCGTACCGCTGCTCATCCGAGTCCGTCATCGGCAGGATATCCGTCGACAAGGTGGTCCGGTTCAGCCGGCGCAGACTCCCGAGGTACCCCGCGTTCGCTCTCGGCACCATCCGCAGCTGCCTCGCGACCTTCGTCGCCACGCGTCCGATCATCATCCGATCGACCACGAACACCTTGACCAGCAGTGTCATCCACAAAAGGAGGAGCACCATCGAAGCGATATCGACCGCCGTCCCGAGCGCGCCCTCGAACCCCGAGAACAGTGTCCCCCAGAAAAACAACGCCACCGCCGGGATCCACCCGGTCCAGAGCCCCATCTTCACCAACGGCCCCATCCCACCACCCGGGAGCTTGAGCAACTGACGCAACCGGGCGGTGCGGATCCCGCTCGGATCGTTGCTGTCATACACCGCTTGGAGGACAAGAAGATCCCGTCGAACCGCCGCCGGGAACCGACGCGCACGCTTCTCCGGGCTCTCACCAAGACTCGCCGGCACCGGGTTCACCGGTCCGGGCATGATCGCATTCAGCACTCGCCCCACGCCGATCGAGATCATCGCGTCCATGTGGTCCACGAGCCGCATCGTTGTGAACGGGTTCTTCTCTCCCTTCACCCCCGAACGCTGCTTGTAGTGATCCAGATACGCATTCAGATCATCATACGGCACAAGGAACACCCGCCGATCCGGGAAGTCCTCGTTGTGCCGAGCGATCCGCCCCGCGATCTGCAGTCGGATCGCTGTCTTCCCGGATCCCTTCTCGCCAAAGACAATCGAGGTCGAAGGCTGGGCGAGCTCGCCGATGATCTTGTCGAAGTCCGAGTGCACACTCGGCGAAGACGGACGCGTCATCACCACCCGCCCGGGCTCTCCCCCGCTCGACGCGTCGCCGCCTCCCCCTCGCGGGTTCACACCCATGCGCGCAAAGATCGAGTCGTTCCGGGCTTCCTCGCCCCGGAATGGGTTCTCGACGATTGACCAGTGCTCAAAGAACTGCGATAGATTCATCCGTGCCTCCGTGCCCGCGTCTGGTCATCAGTATACATCCACTCGACGCACACCGCACGAAAGAACTCAGTGATCCACCCTTGTGCCGAGCATCGGGGAGACCTCCGCGATCACCCGCGCCAGTGTCTCCGCGTCCTTTGCCTCAGCGTTCAGACGCAGCAGCGGCTCCGTGTTGCTCTTGCGGATGTTCATCCACCAGCCCTCGCCCTCGAATGCATCGATCGTGATCCCGTCGAGCTCATCGATGTCGCCCCGATCCGCGAACTCCTCGATCACCTGCTCGAGCGCCTCGTCCTTCTCCTCGATCTCGAAGTTGATCTC
>JAGQOC010000246.1 GCA_020427745.1 Phycisphaerales bacterium
GGCACGGACGAACCTGGGCCACTACCGGGAAACCACGGGGCTGGACAATGTCGAGTTCCGTCTGGGCGAGATCGAGCACCTGCCGGTTGAGGACCGCTCGGTGGATGTGGTCATGAGCAACTGCGTGCTGAACCTGTCGCTGAACAAGCAGCAAGTCTGGAACGAGATCGCCCGGGTGCTCAAGCCCGGCGGGCGGGTCGCGGTGTCGGACATCGCGTTGCTCAAACCCCTGCCCGAGGCGGTCAAGGGGATTGTCGAGTCCTGGGCGGGGTGCGTCGCCGGCGCGATCCCCGTCGAGACCATGCGTGAGCAGATGGAGGCTGCCGGGCTGGTCGGCGTGGAGCTGACCCCCAAGCCGAACTATGTCGAAGCCCTAATCAAGGCCAATGACCCGCTGTACACCAAGGTCAGTACCCTGCTGCCCGACGGGCAGTCCGCGGCGGATGTCATCACGAGCGTGGATATCAAGGCAACGAAGCCCGGCGGGTGCGGGTGTGCCGACGGGTGCTGCTCCTGAACCCACCCCCGCGGGGTGCCTAGGATTGATCGCAATGTTCACCACGACCACCACCACCGGGACCACCACACCCCCACGCTGAGCCGGGCCGGATATTGTTGCAAAAACACATCCCACGCCCGGTCAACGCCGGGCGTTTTTCATAGCATCAACGACACCCATCCCCGGCACGACGCCGGGACACACGAGAGCAGGAACCATGCCGAAGATCACGCTGCCCGACGGCTCCATCAAGCCCTTCGACCACCCCGTCTCCGCCCACGATGTCGCGATGTCCATCGGCGAGCGACTCGCCAAGGCGTGCGTTGGTTGCCTCGTCGACGGCGAGCTGGCCGACCTCTCCACGATGCTGGAGAAGGACTGCGTGCTCGAGCTCGTCACCGAGAAAACCCGCGACAAGCAGGACGATCCGAACGCGCTGTTCCTGCTGCGTCACTCCACGGCCCATGTGATGGCCGAGGCGATCCAACGGATCATCCCCGACGCGATGCTTGTGTACGGGCCGCCGCTGGAGACCGGGTTCTATTACGACATCGCGTTCCCCGAGGACCGCCCGCTCAAGGAGGGCGACTTCGAGGCGATCGAGGCGGAGATGGACAAGATTGTCAAGGAGGACCGCCCGTTCACGCGGTACGAGCTGGAATACTCCGAGGGGCTCGAGAAGGTCAAGAGCGAGGGGTCGAAGTACAAGCTCGACAACGCGCACGCCGCCCACCGCGCGGGGTCGCTCTCTTTGAGCTTCTACGCGACGGGCGAGCCCGGGAAGGACTGGGAAGATCTCTGCCGCGGGCCCCATGTCCCGAGCACTGGGCGGATCGGCGCGTTCAAGATCATGTCGCTCGCGTCGAGCTACTGGCACGGCGATGAGAACTCCGACCGGCTCACCCGCGTGTACGGCACCGCATTCTTCTCCAAGAAAGACCTCAACGCGCACCTCGAGCGCCTCGAGGAAGCCAAGAAACGCGACCACCGCGTGGTGGGCAAGAAGCTCAAGCTGTTCCACATCGATGAGTCCGTCGGGCAGGGGTTGATCCTCTGGACGCCCAACGGGTCGGTCGTCCGCAAGGAGCTCCAGCACTTCATCGCGGCGGAGCTCGAGAAGCAGGGGTACACCGAGGTCTTTACGCCGCACATCGGCAAGCTGGACCTGTACCGGACCAGCGGTCACTTCCCGTACTACGCCGAGTCGCAGTTCCCGCCGCTGATCGAGCGTGACCACATGGCGCAGCTCAGCGAGGAGGGGTGCTCGTGCGCCCAGTTGTCCAACCACATGCTGACCGGGGAGATCGAGGGGTTCATGCTCAAGCCCATGAACTGCCCGCA
>JAGQOC010000045.1 GCA_020427745.1 Phycisphaerales bacterium
GACGACGCCACGATCATCCTGACCTACCCCGCCGCGACGGCGGTCCTCCAGGCGTCGTGGGCGTGGACCCACGACAACAAGGAGATGGACATCCACGCGACCGGCATGTCATTGCACGCGGGCAAGTGGGACACCCTGCAAATCCGCACTCCGGACGCGAAACCCACGCCGCAGCCGATCATCCCCAAACCCAAGCACCTCGAGAACGAGTGGACCTACCTCCGCATGGTCGTCCGGGGGGAGTGCGCGATCGACCCGCTCTCGAGCATCGAGACGAACCTTATCGTCGCTGAGATCCTCGACGCCGCCCGCGAATCCGCCTCGGGCGGGTGCACCGTCCGCCTCAGCAGCCCCACGGACTAAACTCACGAGCATCATTTCGCTTGCTCCCGGTTTCCCGATTGGGTACATTGGGAACGGGAGGCGAACGATGGTGGACTTCCAAAGAACCCCGTGTACCGCGTGCTGCGGCTTGGCCTTGTTCTTTGGGACATTCCCGACCAACGCCCAGGTCATCCATGAAACCAGAAAGCTGACCGCGAACGACGGCGCCTACCTCGACTATCTCGGTGGATCAGTTACCATCGAGCACGGCATCATCTACGCCGGCGCACGCGGGAACAACGATCTCGGGGTCGACTCCGGATCCGTCTACACCTTCGACGCGGCAACAGGCACACAGCTCAACAACAGAACCGCGGATGATGGTCAGACACGAGACTTCTTTGGTTCCGCGCTCGCCGCATTCGATGACTTCCTCGTCGTCGCCGCGGATGGAGACGACAACTTCGGCGTCGACACGGGCTCGGCGTATATCTACAACACATTCACCGGTGCCCAGTGGAACCTGCTCGCTCCGCTCAACGCAGCAACAGCCGGCGGGTTCGGCTCCAGCGTCGCGATCGATCACGCGTTCGTCGGCATCGCGGACCCGATGAACGACCAGCAGGCCACCGACGCGGGCGCCGTCGACCTCTTCAACATACTCTCCTTCCAAACCATCGGCACCGTGTTCTCGCCCGACCCAATCGCGGACGATCACTTCGGGCACTCCCTCGCCATGGATGACGAGCTCCTCGTTGTCGGCGCCCCCAACACGGGGACCGGCAGAGCGTTCGTCTACAACGCGAGGAACCGAGACTTCATCCGCGAGCTCGACCCGGGCGATCTGGAAGCGGGCGACCGGTTCGGTTCCTGCGTCGCGGTCAAGGGCGGGCTGATCGCGGTCGCGTCGCCGAGCGACAACGAAAACGGGCAGGACTCCGGCTCGGTGTACCTTTTCGACGCTGCGACCGGCGTGCTGCTGCGCAAGCTCATCGCGGACGACAGTGCACCCGGAGACCAGTTCGGGTACACGATCGCGATCGCCTCCCCGCTGCTTGCGGTCGGCGCGCCATTCGACGATGATCTCGGGCAGAGCTCCGGCTCTGTGTACATCTTCCACACCGACAGCGGCCAGCAGCTCGCCAAGGCGCAGCAGAGCGACGCCGACCCCTACGATTTCTTCGGCAGCGCCCTCGATCTCGAGGACGAACTCCTCGTCGTCGGGCACAGCCTCGACGACGATTCCGATTTCAACGCGGGCGCCGTCTATGTCTTCGATCTCCGCTGCCCCGCGGATTTCACGGGCGACCTCGCTCTGGACATCTTCGATGTGTTCGCGTTCCTCGATCTCTTCAACGCGATGGATCCATCCGCGGACTTCACGAATGACGGCTTGTTCGATATTTTTGATGTCTTCGCGTTCCTCGACGCGTTCAACGCGGGCTGTCCGTAAGCAAACATAAAAAAACCGCCCGCAAAGCACGGGCGGCCATCAGATCGTGCGTTGTCGATGCGCGATCAGCTCGCCTTGGCGGCGCGGTACTCGCGGAGCCACTGCGGGCGGACCACATCGGCCTCGACAGGGTCGACATGGACCTTGCCGTTCTCCTGGAAGACGATCCTCCCGGTGCCGACGGAGTAGAGGGTGTCGTCCTTGCCCTTGCGGACATTGAACCCGGGCGTGAACTTGGTGCCGCACTGACGGATGATGATCGATCCGGGCTTGGCGAACTCACCGCCGTAGAGCTTGACTCCGCGGTACTGGGGGTTCGAGTCGCGTCCGTTCTTGGTCGAGCCTTGGCCCTTTTTATGTGCCATATCGAGAGCACTCCATCAATCGGTCAGTCGGATCCGCCCCGGTCACAACACCGGTCGCGGGGGCAAGCGTAGGCGGACAAGCGTCATTGGTCCAGCGGCTAAACCCTTGCTGGGGGTCGATTATCGACGATTTATCGCATCACCCAGCGTTTCTCGGCCAGCTCCAGCGGACGCGAACCCCGGTTGGCGATCTCGCCCGGGGTCGAATAACGGAGCATCAGGGTCTTGCGGAGACGGTACCGGGTGGGGTTGTCGGTCTCACGCCCCACCACATAGGTCTCCTGCTCGCCCGACAGCCCGCCGAAATAGACGGTCACCTCATCCACATCCAGATCCTTCGCAGGCCAGATCGCGACGCCGTCGCGGGCGTGCTCGGGGCCCTCGAGGACCGTCGAGAGGATGTTGATCTGCGATTCGATGAGCGGGTTATCGAGCATGTCAAGGACCTGCTGGGTGACATCCGCGGAGACATCATGCCCGGATCGCTGCACCTCGCCGGTGTCGGTCACGAGTTGCACATCCGGGGCGAAGAGCAGGTCCGAGCCCCAGTAGTTGGTGATCCGGTAGGTGAGGTAGAAATACGCCCTCGGCCCCTCGCCGGTATCGATCCAGACCAGACGCATGGGCCCGTTCTCGAAGGAGAACTCCCAGCGGGTCGCGACCGGCGCGGGTTCGGGTGCCGCCGGAGCAACCCCCGGGATGACAACCGCCAGCACAACAAACGCGAGCAGACACGCCCGGAGGAGACGGAATCGGGGGTGAGAAGCCTGGAGCGTTGTTCGCATCGTGGATGCCCTGCCATTCAAGGGAATAAGGAATCATTCCCCGCTCGTCGCGGGGAGCCGTCGGCGCTGTAGTCTAGTGGCTGTTGCACCCGCGTCAAACCGATATTCGGAGGAGTTGCCCGCCCGGTTGCTCGTTTCTGCGTCCGGGGCTCCCCAGAATCCGAACCGAGCCAATGATGCCGACCGTGATCCAAGCCCACCATATCCCGAGCACGCTCTGGCTCTCCGCCGCAGAACGCCTGGTGAACTCCCCGGGCGAGCGGGCCGCCGCCAAACGGCTTGTCGCCAACGCCAAGGCCCACAATATCGATCTGAACCACCTCTGGGGGGTGCTTGGCCGCACACCCACAGGAGATCCCATGGTCCGCCAGGTCTGCCTCGCGGTCATCGGATCCGGAAAGACGGCCATGCTGTTCCTCTCATCCCCACGCCCGAACCCGGTACTCGGGACCAGTGAGACCCAGATCCGGGAGATCGGTGCGGCCATCCGCGAGGCGCTGGATCAGCTCCGGGTCGTTGCCCCCGGGCGAGTCACCCTCGCCCAGACCCTTCTGGAGACAAAGCAGACCTGGGGTGCCGAGGCGTGTGAGTCGGCGGGGATGACCTTTGTGGGACGCCTTGAGTACCTCAAACGCCCGCTCACCCCCGCGGACGCGGAGATCCCCGCCCAGGAATGGCCCGAGAGCATCCGTGTGCGATCCATCGGGGACCCGATGGATTTCTCTGCATCAGGAGACGGCACCCAACTCGCTGCAGCGCTCGACGCCAGCTACATCGACACCCTCGACTGCCCCGAGCTCTGCGGCAAGCGTTCCACACGCGATGTAATCGAGAGCCATCAGTCCGCCGGCGTGTTCGACCCCAACCACTGGTATCTCATCGAGCAGGACCATGCACCGGTGGGGTGCTGCCTGCTCTCACCCAGCCCGGAACTCCAGACGATCGAGCTCGTCTACATCGGGCTCGGCCCGACAGCCCGCGGGCTCGGGCTCGGACGCATGCTGCTCAATCACGCGATCCGCAATGCCCGCTCGCTCGGCGCAAGCGAGTTGAGCTGCGCCGTGGACACGCGCAACACGCCGGCGCTGCGCATCTATGAATCGATGGGTTTCACCGCGTTCGATGCGCGGCTGGGCTACATCGCGAGCGTTTGAAACTTCTGCACAATCTGCTCTCGATTCTTTGTTTGAGTTGTGTGAGTTTTTCCAAACGATCCGCTTGCAATGTATTACGCGCCGCGTGCACGCACGACCGGGTTTGATCGTGGACAATGTGTGCACAACACGATCGGCTGTGGATGAAAAAAACTTCGTGCGCGTAAGTCTCTACAACCACGAAACTGCTCCTGTGCACGCGGACAAAGCGTGTTTCTTCCGCGTTGCAAGCGTGCGGGGTGACCGCTATATTCACCCCGCCGGTTACGGAACCGACCGGCGAGCGGACCGATCGTTGCTCCGCATCTGAGGGGACACTCAGAACAGCAATGAACTGCACGAAGCAGGACATTGAAGCACGACAGGACACGGGAAACTCCCCAAATCCTGGCGCGATCGGTGCGGGCTGTGAAAGGACTCGGGTTACTCGGCATGGCTTTGCCGCCCTTGGTGTGCACGGTGCGCGATCGGATCGCGCTCGCACCCAACCGGGCGTACAACGGACGATCCGCGGAGCACACGCGTGTATTCAAACAGTGACACACACCCATCCCAGCACACACAAACGCACGCGCAGACCCCCGGACGAGCCGAACGCGAGAGCCGAACCGATCGCCCCGACGCGCCCGCACGCAACCCGCACACCCGCCCCACCGTTGAACGCATCCGCGATCGGCTCGTCGCCAACCTCGGCGCCAACCGCGTCCGGCGATACCTCTCCGGGTCCGTCCGCCTGACCCAGAACGGATCCGGGCTCGTCGTCTCGGCAACGGACAGCTTCACCCTCGACATGATCGAGCGACGCGTCGGCGCGGACCTCCGCAGAGCGCTCGGCGAAGAGCTCGGCGTCAAGGACGCGTCCGTTGCGTTCACCCTCCGCGACCCCGAGCCGACACCCGAAAACGGCGCGTCAAACGCCCCCCGACCCGCCGGGCCCGCCCGGCTCTCAACACCGATCAACGCACCCAGGCCCAGTGCCCCGCGCACGCCACGCTGTCCGTCGCTTGATGGGTTCATCCTCGGATCATCCAACCGCGTCGCGTTCGAAGCCGTCCGTCGCGTGATCGAGGACTCCGCGCAGACCCTCCCCACTTTCCTGCACGGCTCGTGCGGCGTGGGCAAGACGCACCTGCTCCGCGGAGCAGCCGAACGCTTCCGGCGTGTCCACCCGGGCGCCCGTGTCCGCTACACAACGGGTGAGTCGTTCACGAACGAATACGCCGGCAGCGTGCGCACGAACACCGTCGAGGCATTCAAGAAAAAATACCGCAAGCTCGATCTGCTATGCATCGACGACATCCACCTGATGGCGGGCAAGGGCGGGACGCAGACCGAGCTGCTTCAGGTTTTCAACACGCTCTCGCTCGGCGGCGCACGCATCATCCTCGCGTCCGATGAGCACCCACGCGAGATCAAGCGGTTCAACGATGCCCTTGTCTCCCGTTTCGCGTCCGGCGTCGTCGTGCGGATTGATGAGCCCGACGCAGAGCTCGCCCGCAAGCTGATCGTGCACAACGCGGCGAAGTCCGGGTTGCGTCTCGACGATACGGGGATCGCGACGATCATGCAGCGTGTCGGCGTCGGGCAGGGCGCAACCGCCCGCGACATCGAGGGCGCGATCACGCAGATCTGTGCGGTTTCGCGTCTGATGGACGACGACCCGACCCAGGCCGGGACGATCGAGATCCAGCGGGCGATGGATCTCCGTTCGCCTTCCGCTCGATCCAGCGCCCCCACCGGCCCGATCGCGATGGGCACGATCATCGGCGTCGTCTGCGAATCGCTCGCCGTCACCCGGAGTGATCTGGGCGGACGCGGTCGGCAGAAGAAAGTCGTCCTCGCCCGTGAGCTCTGCGTGCACCTTGCCAAAAACCTGACCACGCGATCCACGCCCGAGATCGCCCACGCGATCGGGCGTCCGAACCACTCCACGATCATTACGGCCGCGAACCGGATCAAGGGCAAGATCGAGGATGGCGCGATCGTTGATGTCTGCTGCTCGCACGACGGGGTCCCGATCGGCGAACTCTACGAATCGCTGAAGACCCGCGTGCTGTCGCAGCGGGCGGGATGAGGCATCCACAAATCTGCTGGTCGGGCGGGGGAAAGCTTGTGTCATCGCCCCGATTCAGCCGACAATGCGGGGATATGGGCCACCACGAAATACCTCTGAGCCGTCCGAGCATCACCGACCTCGAACTCAACGCGGTGATCGATGTCCTGCGGTCCGGGCGGCTCTCCATCGGCCCGGTGCTCGAGGAGTTCGAGTCGCTCGTCGCCCAGCGCTGCGGCACGCAGCACGCGATCGGGTGCTCCTCGGGCACCTCGGGGCTGCACATGGTTCTGGTGGCGCTCGGGATCGGCCCGGGGGACGAGGTCATCACGACGCCGTTCTCATTTATTGCGTCAAGCAACGCGATCCTCTATGTGGGTGCCAGGCCGGTCTTTGTAGACATCTGCCCCAAGAGCCTCAACGCGGACCCTGCATTGATCGAGGCGGCGATCACTCCCAGGACCAAAGCGATCCTCGCGGTCGAGGCGTTCGGCAACCCGGTGCACATGGATAGCTACGCGCGGATCGCCGCCAAGCACGAGATCCTGCTTATCGAGGACTCCTGCGAAGCGCTCGGCTCGAGCTACAAGGGAACCAAGGCGGGCTCGTTCGGGCGGGCCGGCGTCTTCGGGTTCTACCCCAACAAGCAGATCACCACGGGTGAGGGTGGGATGATCGTCACGAACGACGACAACCTCGCGGACGCGTGCCGATCACTCCGCAATCAGGGGCGGGCCGTCGCGGGGCGTGGGTCCATCAACACCGGATCCGCGGGCGGGAGCTGGCTGCACCACGAACGCCTCGGCTTCAACTACCGGATGTCGGAACTCAACGCCGCCCTGGGTGTTGCCCAGATGAATCGGCTCGACGAGCTCGTCGCGGCGAGACGCGAGGTCGCGAACCTCTATACCCAGCGGCTGCTCGGCATCACGGACCTCGTGCTCCCATCAACAGACGCGGAGGACATGAGCTGGTTTGTGTATGTTGTGCGGCTCGCTGCCGGATTCACCCGCGATGAGCGGGACCGGGTGATCCAGGGGCTGCGGATGCACGACATCGGGGCGAGCGATTACTTCCCGTGTATCCATCTGCAGCCGATCTACGAGCAGGTGTTCGGGTTCCGGGAGGGAGATTTCCCGATCGCCGAGAGCGTGAGTCAGCGGACGATCGCGTTACCATTCTTCCCGGGGATGACCAAGCGGGAGGTGGATCTGGTGGGGCAGACGCTGGAACTGCTGATCGCCCGCGAGGGGCTCAACGCCCGGCGGTGAGCCCCGGATCGGCAAGAGGCTGGAGCCACTTGCTTTGGCTTGAAGGCGGGCTATCATCGTGACCCGGTGTTCGCAGTGAGCGCCGGCGATGCCTTGAGGTGATGAAATGCCGTACGAATGCCACTACACCGGGAAGAAGACCACTTTCGGGAACAAGAAAGCCCACCGCGGTCAGAAGATCAAGCTCGGCGGGTTCGGTCTGCAGACCTCGGGCGTGACACGCCGGACCTTCAAGCCCAACCTCCACAAGGTGAACGCGATCATCACCGACGAGAACGGCAACACCCAGGTGAAGAAGGTGTACGCCTCGACCCGCGCCATCAAGGCGGGCATGGTTGTCAAGCCGCTCAAGCGGAAGTACGGCTACACCCGGATGCAGAAGGAAGCCGCGGAGGGCTGATCCGGCACGCCCGGACCACTCCGAGCCGCTTTTTCGGCTGTTTTCTGAAGAAATCAATGACACCCCGCCTCTTTTCGGATGCGGGGTGTTCCGTTTTTTGGCGATTCTGCTACAATGCAGCCCGATTCGGATACGGATGGGGACTCCCGGAGGGCACAGGATGCGTTGCCACGAATGCCAAGAGCATGAAGCTACATTCCACGAGGTCGTGATCCACCACGGCAAAAAGATCGAGCGTCACCTCTGCGAGCACTGCGCCCGCGAGGCGGGGATCTCCAACGACCCGCACATGCCGATCTCTCAGCTCATCTCCAGCTACATGATGGGACAGAACCTGTCGATTCCCAAGGTCGGACGCAACGACCAGCCCGCTCCGAAGACGCCCCGCTCATCCCCGGCGTGCGTGGGGTGTGGGCTGACTTTCTCCAAGTTCAAATCAACCGGGCTGCTCGGGTGCAGCGCGTGCTACGCGACCTTCGCGGATCGGATCGGGCCGATGATCGAGCGGGCGCACGAGGGCGGGTGCTCGCACATCGGCAAGGTACCCAAGCGGGCGCTGTGCGAGCTCAAGAACACCCCCGACCAATCGAGACTCCAGTCACTGCTCGGTGATGCCCGCCAGCGAGAGGAACGGCTTGAACAACTGCGGGCGATGCTCGCAAAGAGTGTTCAGGCCGAGGACTACGAGCAGGCCGCGATGTTCCGCGACGAACTCACCCGGCTGAGCACGCTCGCGGGCTCGCAGATCGAGCCGAGTCCGAAGGGCAACCGGGCGGCGATGAACGAAGAATCCTCGCGGACCTCCTGAGCATCGGATCTGTGCGGGAGCCACCAGCATGCAGGCATCGGATCATCCAGAACCAAGCGACCCCATGAAATCGGGCGCGTTCGAACGCAACACGGAGTGGCTCCGCGGCGACGGCGACGCGTGCGATGTCGTCATGTCCTCGCGTGTGCGTCTTGCACGGAACCTCGCGGGGTTCCCGTTCACCTCGCAGGCGTCGGAGATCGACCAGCACCAGGTGCTCGAGGCGTGCAAATCACGGATCCTGTCGATGCCGATCGAGGACGAATCGCAGGTCATGTGGGTCGATCTGCACGACTCCAAACGCGATGACCGCTTGCTGCTGGTCGAGCGACAGCTCATGTCACGCCAGCACGCCAAGGGGAAGCGATCGGACGGCTCGGGGGGCACGGACTCGCCCAGAGGGCTGGCGGTGCTGCTGCCGGACGAGCGGATGAGTGTGATGGTCAACGAGGAGGACCATCTGCGGATGCAGGTGGTGCGATCGGGCTTCGCGCTCGAGTCGTGCCTGCACGAGATCAACACGCTCGACGACGCGATCGAGGAGGGCATCGACTATGCCTACGACGCGCGGTTCGGGTACCTTACCGCGTGCCCAACGAATGTCGGCACCGGGCTGCGGCTGAGCGTCATGATGCACCTGCCGGGCCTGGCGCTCTCCGGAGAGTTGGAAAAGGTCCGCAACGCGGCGTGCGATATGGGGCTCGCTGTCCGCGGGTTCTACGGCGAGGGGTCGGAGTCCGCGGGCGATTTCTACCAGGTCTCCAACCAGACCACGCTGGGCAAGTCCGACGAGATGCTGCTCCGCGAGATGGAAACCGAGATCATCCCGCGTGTGATCGGCTATGAACGCCACGCGCGGAGCAAGATGCTCAAGGAGCAGGACACCGTTCTCCGCGACCGTGTACACCGTGCGGTCGGAACGCTCCGGCACGCGCGGCTCATGAAGGTCGACGAGGCGATGGAGCTGCTGAGCCTCGCCCGGCTCGGGGTGCTGACGGGTGTGGTTGAGGGGATCGATCTGGGGGTGATCCACACCCTGATGCTGCAGGTCCAGCCGGCGCATCTGCAGAAAACGCTGGGGCTCGAGCTCACGCAGCAGCAACGCCGGAGCGCACGCGCGGAGATCATCCGCGGTCGGCTCGGGAACGGCTGAGTGATGGAGCATGGACAGAAAACCGATCGATCCCCCATTGCTCTGCGTGCGGACGAGGTGGATACGCAGGGCGAGATCGTGATCAAACGGGCGAGCCTGGATGGGTTTGTTTGGCCGCCCAAACCGAGCACCCCGACCGAACCCAGTGTTGAGATCGAGCAATCGGAACCGGGGATGTCCGGGCTGGGCGTGCTCGTCGATTCGATCGAGACCACGCTGCTCGGGCGGAACGGATTGTCGTTCGCGCGGCGCGCGGCGAGGGACGGCTGGGCACCGAACGCGGAGGATGTGTACTGCTGGCGTTGCGGGGGCGGCGTGGGAATGCACGAGACGGATGGCGAGGGGTGCGGATCGTGCCGAAACACGAAGCTGTACTGGGACCAAGCAATCCGGCTGGGGGCCTACGAGGGGTTGGTCCGCGATGCGGTTCTTGATCTTAAGTTCCACCGCTGGCGGACGAGCGGGAACGAACTCGGGCGAGCGATGGGGCACGCGATCCGCGGGCGGATGGAGCGGATCGGGGTCATGCCCGACGAGGTGGTGCTGGTGCCGATTCCCATATCTTGGCGGAGGCGGGTTACCCGAGGGGTGGACCACACGGGGGTGCTGGCAAGGGGGGCGGCGGGCGTGATCGGCTGTCGATGCGAGCGAGTCCTGCAGGCGATCCATCGTCCGGAGCAGGTCGGGCTCTCGATGACCGCACGGGGGCGGAATATCAAGGGGGCTTTCCGGGTCCGCGGGGGCGTGGGGCCCCTGAATCCGGGCATCCGCGTGATTGTTCTGGTGGATGATGTCCGAACCACGGGGGCAACCATGACCGCGGCG
>JAGQOC010000247.1 GCA_020427745.1 Phycisphaerales bacterium
GCTGCTTCCACGGCATGCCCGTCGCCCTTCCTATGGACATGCTCGCAGTCGCGGTGACGCACATCGCTGGGATCTCTGAGCGTAGACAGTACCACATGCTCTCCGCATTCGATGAGCAGGCGCAGCTCACGCCGTTCATGAGCCCCAAGCCGGGTGTGATGAGCGGGTTCATGATCGTCCAGTACGCTTCGGCAGCGATCTGCAACGAGATTGTGGGGCTCGCCTCCCCCGCGAGCGTTATCAATCTCTCGACCTGCGCTGGCATGGAGGATTACAACTCCTTTGGTCCGCGATCCGCGGCCAAGCTTGCGCGGATTATTCAGCTTGCCAGATCGGTGATCGCCGCGGAGTTGTTGTGCTCGGCCGAAGGGATCGATGCTCACCGCCCCTACCGATCGGGGACAGCCGTCGAGAACGCGGTCACGATTCTCCGTTCGAAAATCCCATCACTCACGCAGGACCGGTCGCCATCACCAGATATCGCGGCGATCGAGGAGCTCATCCGTGTCGGCGCGTTCGAATCACCGCTCACGAGCGACTAAGATTCCTCTCAGAAGGAGCCGGACATGACCCAGACCGCATCGAGCCTGATCCCCACCCCGCAGGATCGCGTTGTCCGCGCCCCACGCGGGACTGCAATGTCCTGCAAAACATGGCAAGCCGAGGCCGCGATGCGGATGCTTATGAACAACCTCGACCCGGAGGTTGCCGAGCACCCCGAATCACTGATCGTCTACGGCGGACGCGGGCAGGCAGCCAGGTCATGGGAAGCGTTCGACGCGATCGTCGAGACGCTGCAGCGGCTCGAGCCCGACGAGACCCTCCTGGTGCAGTCGGGCAAACCCGTCGGCGTCGTCAAGACCACCGCCGATTCGCCCCGCGTGATGATCGCGAACTCGAACCTTGTTCCCCACTGGGGCACGCAGGAGCACTTCGACGAGCTCGCCGCCAAGGGCTTGATGATGTACGGGCAGATGACCGCCGGTTCGTGGATCTACATCGGCACACAAGGGATCCTGCAGGGGACCTTCGAGACCTTCGCCGAGTGTGCACGCATGCATTTCGGCGGGACGCTCTCCGGCACACTCTCCGTCACCGGAGGGTGCGGCGGGATGGGCGGCGCGCAGCCGCTCGCCGTGACACTCAACGGCGGGGCCTGTCTGATCGCGGATGTTGATCGCAGCAGGCTGGATCGCAGGCTTGCCGACAACTACCTTGACGAGCTTGTCGAGGATCTTGATGCGGCGATCGATCGGGCGATTGAGCTGAAAGCTCAACGCTCGGCGACCTCTGTGGGTTGGCCGGGCAACGCGGTGACCATGCTTCAGCGGATGATCGAGCGAGGGGTGACCCCGGATATCCTGACGGACCAGACCAGCGCCCACGACCCGCTGCAGGGATATTGCCCGGTCGAATACACCTATGAACAAGCCCGCGAGGCACGCGAGCGGGATGCAGCTGCCTACCAAAGACTCTCGCTCAACTCCATGCGTTTGCATGTGGAAGCGATGGTTGAGATCCAGAAACGCGGCGCAAAGACCTTCGACTACGGCAACAACATCCGTCAGCGAGCTCTCGACGAAGGGTTCAAGGACGCATTCGCGTTCCCCGGATTTGTCCCCGCGTACATCCGTCCGCAGTTCTGTCTCGGACGCGGCCCCTTCCGCTGGGCCGCGCTCTCGG
>JAGQOC010000046.1 GCA_020427745.1 Phycisphaerales bacterium
TGCTGCTCGCCGCGGGTGTCGGGGGGCTGATGCTCGGCTCCGCTTCAACCTCCACCCAGCCCGTCGCCCTCACCATCGTCCTCGACAACTCCATCGCTTCCGCCCTCCGCTCACCCGATGGCTCGACCGCCCTCGATCGTTCCAAGGCGACCGCCCTCCGCGCCATCGACGATCTCGATCCTGCGCGGGGTGATCGCGCGGCATTGATTACCCTTGCCGCCCCCGCCAGCGCCCCCGTGATGCTCCCCACCACGGACCTCGACGCGATCCGCGCACTCATCGACTCCACCCGCAGTGTCGATAGCGCCCCCGATATCCCCGGCATGATCGACCTGCTCAACGCCCAGGACACCCCCGAAGAGAGCACCACCCAGACGCTCGCGATCGCATCGACCTTCCGCGGATTCGACACGCGTGACTTCCCATCCGAGTCCAGATCCGCACGCTTCGCGCGTGTCCTCGTCCAAACCCCCGACACCACAAGCGTCAACAACCTCGGCATCCGCTCCATCACGCCGTCCCGATCGCTGCGTCTGGATGACACCTCGACCGCGTTGCCTCTGACCGTCCGGCTCGAGCTTGCACGCTCTGGTGAACTCGGAGAATCAACCTCGATCATCACCCTCCGCGACGCCGCCTCCGCCGGCACCCTGGCGACCGGCACACACCGGTGGTCTTCCGGTGAGACGGACGCCTCCTTGATCCTCGCGGCCCAGCCCGGCGCGCTCACCCCCCTCCGCGCCAGCGCGTCGGCGATCATCGCAACCATTGACGACACAACGAACACCCGTGACAACACAAGCTCCACCATTGTCGGCCTCCGACGGTCCCTCCGCGTGGGCGTGATCCATTCATTCCCGCAATCCGATCAACAGCCCAGCACGAGCACGATCCGCGCCTCGCGTGCGCTGAGGGCGGCACTCTCCCCCAACCCGTCGTCACCGATCGAGCTCGTGCTCATCGATCACGATCGTTTGTCCACCCAGCGGCTCAACTCGCTCGACGCGCTCTTTGTGCTCACCCCCGATGCCCTCGACGATCAAGCGTGGGGCATGCTCGCGGGCGCCAACCGCGCCGGTCTTGTGCTCGTCTTCACCCCCGGCGCCCAAGCACCCGCCGCGGGATGGATACCCAACCTCGAAACACTCGGCCTCCAAAGCCCCCCCGCCCCGATCATCCCGCTCCCCCACGACCCCGCAATCACGCTCCAAGAAACCCTCCCGCCCGGCTCGCTGCTCGAGGCACTCTCCAGCGAATACCCAACCCTCGCACGCTCGGTCCAAGTCTCCCGCTCGATAGATCTCCGCGTATTCACCCAAGCGACACCCATCGTGTTCGGCTCTGAAAACACGCCGATCGCTATCCAGCTCCGAAGCTCCCCATCGTCAAGCGGCGCGATCATCGTGCTCGCCTTCTCGCTCGATTTCTCCTGGACCGATCTCCCCGCCCGTCCCCTGTTCGTTCCGATGATGCAGGAACTCGTCCGTCAGTCCGTGGGACGCTCGCGTGTCCGCCCTCAGCTGCTCGCGGGGCATCCATCCGCGGATGCCGCGGAGCTTGTGTTCCTCAAGCATGCGAGCACCGACCAGCCCCCCGCGGATTCGTCGCTCCGAATCGCGGGGCTCTATGCATCACTCGATGAGGATGGTGCCCCCCGCGCGATCGTTGCCGTCAACCCGGACGCCAACGCCGCCCGCACGACCCCCATCCCGGCCTCGGTCCTCAACCTGCACCTCACACAGATGTTCCAGATCGATTCCATCGAACGAATCGACCCCCAGAACAGCATCGCACCGACGGGGTCTGACCCGATCCAGCCGGTGTCGGCGGGGTCTCTGGGATTCGCGGGATTGCTCTTTCTCATCGCCGCGGCAATCGGAACACTCGAGCTCATCCTCGCCCGGGTGTTCTCCTTCCGTGACCAGGCGACCCGATCCGGGAGCAGCGCATGAACGAACTGCTCAACCGCATCTTCGGGCTCAAGGACATCGGCTTCGGCTCTCCCGACACCGCGTTCACCTTCCTCCACACACCCGGGCTCTGGGCGTGGGCGCTCGCGATGATCGCGATCGGTGCGCTCAGCTGGTGGTCCTACCGCGGGCTCTCCGGCAGCACATCCCTGCGTGCCGTGCTCGCATCCGTACGCACGCTGCTTGTGCTCACGGTGCTGCTGCTCGCCGCGGGCCCGATGCTCGAACGCGTCACGATGCATACCGAGCGTGACACGGTGCTCGTGCTGCTCGACCGCTCGGGCTCGCTTGAAACACCCGATGTCGAAGGGCGAACACGCGACACCCAGCTCCGCGCGATGCTGGAGAACGCCGCCGAACCCTGGACTACGCTCGCCGCGACCAAACGCGTCGTCTACTTCGGCTTCAACGATCGCGCCACACCCCTCTCCACGCAGGACATCCCCGGGGACATCGCCCCGCTCGGCGGGCGCGGCTCGAATATCGCGGGTGCGATCCGAACCGCCCTCGACACGAACACCGCATCGCCTATCGCCGGGATCGTCCTCGTCAGTGATGGACAATCCACGGACACCATCGATCCGGAACTCCTCAACCAACTCGCCTCGGCAAGGATCCCGGTCTTCCCCGTCGCACTAGGCTCAACAGAGCCTGTCCGCGATCTCGCGATCACCCGGATCCAGACCCCCGACCTCGTCTTCGCCGACGATCGTGTGCCGATTCGTGTGGATCTCTCCTGGACCGGGATCGAGAACGCCAGCCCCCAAGGCGATCAACAGCCGACAACACTCGACCTCGTCGATCACAGCACAGGACAGACCATCCGCTCGATCAAGATCGATCCCGCGGATTTCGCACAAACGGGCGAACACCAGTACACGCTGCTGCACGAGCTCAACGCACCCGGCGAGAACACCCTCGATGTCGTCCTGCGTACAGCCAATACCGCGGATCTCAACGCGGACAACAACACCGGTTCGGTCACCATCCGCGTCGCTGATCGCCCGCTGCGTGTGCTCTATATAGATGGTTACCCCCGCTGGGAGCAACGCTATCTCAAGAACCTCCTCACCCGTGAGGACTCCATCGCGGGAACCGCGATGCTGCTCGCGCCCGACAGACACTATGTCCAGGACGGCGATGTCTTGATCTCCCGAGTCCCGACGAGCGCCGACGAATGGTCGCCGTACGATGTTGTGATCCTGGGCGATGTCCGCGCCGAGCTCTTCACCCCCGAGCAACTCGAGGGGCTCCGCGAGCACATCGCCGACCACGGCGCCGGGCTGCTCTGGATCGGCGGACCGAGCGCCACCCCCTCGTCCTGGTTCGCCACCCCGAGCGCCGGGCTCCTGCCCATGACCCCGGGCGTACAGGGGATCGATGTGTGGGACCAGCCCGTCACGATGGGCTCGACCCCGGAAGCGGATCGGCTCGGGATCCTCCAACTCGACGAGACCGGATGGGCCGATCGCCTCAGCGATCCCTCCACCGGATGGTCACAGCTCCGACTTGTCCAGCGCATCGAGCACAGCGAGCTCAAGCCCGCCGCGGCCGTACTCGCCGAGGCGTATCCGATCGACGGCAGCGCCGACACCACCCCTGCGGTACTCACAATGCGCTACGCCGCGGGACGCGTGGGCTATGTCGCGACCGACGAGATCTGGCGATGGCGCTACGGGCGCGGCGAGGCGCTCCCCGAACGGTTCTGGCTCCCGATGATCCGCATGCTCGCCCGCGGCTCCGTCGCCCGCGGATCCACCCCCGCGCTGCTGCGTGTCTCTCCATCCACCCCCGAGCCGCTCTCACCAGTGCAGATCAGTGTCGAGCTGCTCGACCAGTCGCTGATCGACACCATGCCGAGCGTTCTCGAGGCGAGCATCACCCGGATGGGTGCGGAGGATACGCCAACAACCGTCTCCCTCGCGGGCGACGGGCCCCTGCGTCTCGGATCATGGATCCCCAGCGAACCGGGGCACTATCGCGTCTCGCTCAGCGACGCGGCGCTCGTGTCCGTCTCCGCCCAGACTCTCGTGCTCGAGAGCTCCGACGAGCGCCGATCGCTTGATACAGACTTCGCTCTACTCGACGAGCTCGCCGGCAGAACCGATGGGCAATCCGTCCCGCCGAGCGAGTTTGGATCGATCCCTGAGCTGCTGCCCAACCGTGCGCGCGTCACGGCGTTGCCGCCGAACCGCGTCCCGCTCTGGAACCGCCCGCTCGTGCTCGCGCTGCTGGTCCTGCTCGTGACCACCGAGTGGATCGCACGCAAAGCCCTCCGGCTCGCATAAACACCACCCCCAGAACCCAGAACCAAGCAGAGAAACCGCCACAACCCGAACCGCCCCGCCCCGCAGCCGGTACAGTATCAAAGAGCCCAATCATGAGCACGATCGAAACCAAGCACGGCACCATCGAGGGCGTTCAACGCCTCAGCGGCGTGCTGCGCTCGATCGGCAAACGGGCACGCGCCCTGCTGCTGCTCCGCGCGTTCTCGATCTCCGCGGCCGCGATCCTCGGCTCCGTCGCGGCGTTGATCTTGCTCGACTACCTGCTCCGCTTCCCCCGCCCGATCCGTGCGATCGCGCTCATCGGAGTCGGTTTCCTCGTCTGGCGATTCTTCGGTCGTCTGGTCCTCCCCGCGCTCCGCGCCCGATTCTCACCCGTGGATCTCGCACTGCGGATCGAGCATCGCGACCCGAGCGCCCGGGGCGTGCTCGCCAGCGCCGTCGAGCTCGAAACGCTCCAGCCGAGCGACCCGATCGGTGCCGCCCTCCGCGCCGCCACCCTCGAACGCGCCGTCGTCCGCAACGCTTCCGCGACCCCCATCCTCAAGATCGACCAGACACTGAAAGCGATCACGCTGCTCATTCTGCTTGTGATCCTGCTCGCCGTCCCGGCGACCAACGCCCCCATCCTCACGCGGATCGGTGTTGCACGCACACTCACCCCTTGGTCGAATGCCTCATGGCCCAAGCGCTTTGAGATCAATGATCGCACCCCGACCGCGGCGCACGCGATCGACGAGGCGTTGCCCGTCCGCATCCGCGTCGCGCCATCGATCGCCGACGCCCGCGCGACGATCACCTGGCGGGTGCTCGACGCTGACGCGGACCCCATCACCCCACCAACGCGATCAATGCTCGCGGCACAGCCGATTGTTGAGCACACCGAGGGCCGGATCTACGAGCATCTGCTCGACACACGGGCAATCGCTGATCGCAACGATGGTGAGTCATTCATCCTGGAGTATCGAATCCGCACCAAGGACGACGAGACACCGATGCGCCGGGTTCCGCTCGCGCGACCACCCGTGCTCAACGCCACCACTATCCTTGTCGATCGCCCGGGCTACGCGGTCAGCGCAGAACCCGAGGTTGCGCTCGCAAAGAGCGAGAGCGTATTTGTGACCGAGCAGCTGCTCACGGACCCGATCCTCGCGGGGTCCCGCACAACCGTCCGCTGGAGTTTTTCCAAACCGATCGAGCCGATCGGTGATCGGACGCTCGCGTGGCTGGATCGCCTCAGCGATCGGCTCGTCGCACCTGCACTCGCGCAGCCGACACCCGAGACCATCGAGCTGAGCTTTGTCGCTCGGCAGCCCGCGATGATCAACCCGATCTTCCGCGACCGGCTCGGGATCGCCGTTCGCGCACCGATCGAGGTTGACCTGGGTGTCCACAGCGACGCA
Organism: Phycisphaerales bacterium; assembly: GCA_020427745.1. GTDB lineage: Bacteria > Planctomycetota > Phycisphaerae > Phycisphaerales > UBA1924 > UBA1924. The sequence goes on from JAGQOC010000046.1 coordinate 5,659, forward strand.
CCGCCGAGCGTTGCGATTATCGAACCCGATCGGGACATGATGATCACGACGCACGCCGAGCTTGAGATCGGCGCGGAGTTCAGCGATGATGTCGGGCTGGCCCGAGCACGCATCGTGCTTGTGCATGCCGTGCGTTCCAAGGACTCCCCCGGCGCGATGCCGGAACCCACCGACCCCGTCGCGTTGCTTGATGCCGCCGGTCTCACGGGTACTCGCTTCTCACCCGCCGTGCCCCTGCGTGTCTCCCAGCTGAACCCCTCGCCCGGCGACGAGCTCTGGATCAACGCGTCCGCACTCGATCTGCTGGGCGCTTCGACCGGGCAGCCCCCGAGCACATCTGAGACGCGCACGCTCCGCATCGTCGACGACCAGACGCTCATCGAGCAGCTCCAACGCGCAATGACGCCGGTCCGCGAGTCGCTCCAACGCCTCGACGAGCAGCAGGCGGCCCTGCAGGACCAGCAACACCGCGGCGTCCTGGACTCCTCACGCCCGCAGCGATCACTCGCCGAGCAGCTCGGCGCCCAGCAGCGCCTCATCAATCGCATCGAGGACACCGCGTCACTCAATACGATCGACGATCCATCGCTCCGTTCACTGCTCCGCGACGCCAACTCTATCCTTGAGCAGGCAACCGACGCCGCGGAGCGTGCCGCCGACGCGATCGACCAGTCGCGTACGCAGACCGCCGAGCGCGAGCAGCAAGCCGTGCGTGATCGGCTCGGCGAGCTGCTCGTGATGCTCGATCGGGGACAAGACGCCTGGCTCGCAAGACGCTCCGTCCAGCAGCTCCGCGACGAGCTCGAACGCCTCAACAGCGAAACCAACACACTCAACAGTGCGACCGCCGGCAAGTCACTCGCCCAGCTCACGCCGGACGAACGCACAACACTCGAGCGGATTCTCGACCGCCAGCGTTCCGCCGCCGAATCCGCGCAGTCGATGCTCGACGAGCTCGACGAACGCGCCGAGCAGCTTCAGGACAGCGACCCCACACAAGCGGAGGCCCTCCGCAGAGCAGCCTCGCAGGGACGCGGAGCGCAGCTCGGGCAGACACTCGACCAAGCCTCCGACGAGCTCAGCCAGAACCAGACCGGTGCGGCCTCGCAATCCCAGCAAGCCGCGATGAACGAGCTGGACCAGATGCTCGACGAGATCGACAACGCTGCCAAGAACCGCGACTCGGCCCTCCGACGCCAGCTCGCGAGCATCATCAACCAGCTCAAAGCACTCATCACCGAACAAAGGCAGCAACTCGCCCGGGTAAATACCGGCGAGGAAATGCTCGACGATGACCTGATCGCTCTCGTGCGCAACACGCTCGCCGTCCGCGACACCGCAACCGGTGCATTCCCCGAGACCAGATCCATCGCCGACGCGCTTACCCGCGCCGCGGACCAGCAATCGCTCGCGATCACGGCCCTGCGTGCTTCACCGAGCGATGCCGTCGGCGCCGAGCAGCACGAACGCAACGCGTTGACAAACCTCGAGCAGGCGCTCGCGGACGCCGAACGATTGGAACAACAGGCCGAGGACCGCGAGGCACGCCGGCTCCGCGAGGAACTCCGCGGCAAGTACAGCGAATCGCTCGCGACCCAGGTCCTGATCCGCGACCAGTCCGCCCCGCTGATCGCTGAGGCGCTCAGCCGCAAGCAGCGTTCCGAGGCACGATCGCTCGGTACCGCCCAGCTCGAGCTCCGCGCATCGCTCGAATCCCTCATCACCGAGACTGAAGGACTCGGCGACGCCGCCGTCTTCGCGCTCACCCACACCCAGCTTGATCGCGCGATGGAACGCGCGGCACGCGCGCTCAACGAACGCACGCCTCCCGGAACACTCGCGGGCGACCACGAGACCTGCGTGATGCTGCTCAGCGCCCTTGTCGAGGTGCTCGGGGATCCACCCCCGCAGAAACAAGACTTCGAGGACGGCGCCGGGGATTCGGGCGGCTCGGGGTCGGGCAGCTCGGGCGGCGAGCAGCCGCTCGTCCCGCCGATCGCTCAGCTCCGCTTGCTCCGCACGATCCAGCAGCTCGCCGCGATGCAGACTCGATCACTCTCAGAATCCGCTGAGCCGGATCCGCAGGCTGTCCGCGCCCTGATCGAGCTCCAGCAGGAGATCGCGGTGCAGGGGCAGGAACTTGTCAACGCCCTCAACCAGCCCCAGCCCGAGCCCCAGCCGCTCGAGGTCGCCCCCCCGGAGGAACCCAACGAATGATCCACCTCCCGCTCATCCTTTTGCTCTGCGTCGGTTCGTGCGCCCACGCGGATGATCCGCTGCCGACGCTCGACGAACTGCTCGGCATCACGGACCACGCGGAGCAAACGCCCGAGCGGGAAACCAATGAAGAGCTCGAACGGGTGCTCTCCGAGCAAGAAGCGGGCGAGGCCTTCCAGCAGGCCGTCACGCTGATGGACCGCGTCGCGGCTCGCATCGGCAACGACAACAACCTCGGTATCGACACCCAACGCATGCAGGAAGAGATCCTCCGCAAGCTCGAGAAGGTCATCGAGTCCGCCCAGCAAAACCAGAGCTCGTCGAGCAGCTCATCCTCAAGCTCCCAGCAGTCCCCCCAGAACCAGCCCAACCAGCAGCAAGGGCAGGAGCAGGGCAAGCCCGACCCATCGGGGGAAGGGAACAAACCCTCCACCCCCCCTGGGCTGCAGGAAGGCGAGCTCGCCGATACCCCCGCGCCCGACGGTGCTGGCTGGGGGAACCTGCCGCAGCGCGTCCGCGAGGCGCTGACGCAAGGACTCAACGACACCTACTCCGAGCTCTACCGCAAGCTCACCGAAGACTACTTCCGATCGCTCGCGGAGGACGAAGAATGAAGGACCGCTTCCGGATACTCATCCCGCTGCTCGCGTGCTTCCTCGCTCGACCCGCGTTCGCGCAGGGCAGCAGCGCCGAGAACAGCGCGGCGGATTCTGAGATCACCGAGGAGCTCGACGCCGCCGTTGCCAGCGGACTCTCCTTCCTCGCACGCACACAGAACGACGACGGCTCGTGGTCCGACGGACGCTTCGGAAAAAATGTCGCGATCACCTCGCTCGCGTGCCTCGCGATGATGAGCGACGGACACCTGCCCGGACGCGGGCAGTACGGCGACACGGTCGATCGAGGTGTCGGGTTCGTCCTCTCCTCCGCAACCGAGTCCGGGCTCATCACCGCCGACTCCACCAACGGCCCCATGTACGGGCACGGGTTCGCGACTCTCTTCCTCGGCGAGGTCTACGGCATGACCCCTGGCGGCGACAACACCGCCCGCTCGCAGCAGCTCTACGAAACACTCGTCAAAGCTGTCCGGCTCATCGAGCAGACCCAGAACGACGACGGCGGGTGGCGCTACAACCCGGTCCCCTACGACGCCGATGTCTCCGTCACGATCTGCCAGATCATGGCGCTCCGATCTGCACGCAACGCCGGCATCGAGGTCGCAAGCGAAACCATCGACCGCGCGGTCGAGTATGTCCGCCTGTGCCAGAACGCCGATGGCGGGTTCAAATACCAGCTCGGCAGCGGCACCAGCGCCTGGCCGAGGACCGCCGCAGGGGTCGCGAGCCTCTACTACGCGGGCATCTACGAGGACGACGCGATCGACAAAGGGCTGCAGTACCTCGAGAACAACGCGATGCCGGGCCGTGTGCCGCCGTCGCGTTCGCACTATTTTTACGGTCAGTACTACGCCGTACAGACGACCTATCTCGCGGGGGGCGACCACTGGGCGACCTGGTGGCCCGCGGTCCGCGAAGAGCTCCTCGACCTCCAGTCAGACGACGGTGGATGGGAGGACCGATCGGTCGGCAAGACCTACGGCACCTCCATGGCGCTCATCATCCTCCAGATGCCCAAACGCTACCTCCCGATTTTCCAGAAATGATCACACGAACCACGCTCCTCATCCTGTCGCTCGTCATCCTTGTGTCACCCGTCACTGCGCAGTCACGCGAGTGGTGCTACATCATCACGGACAATCTGCAACCAATCCCGATGCACTTCGGGTCCGTCAACTCCGCCAACGGCATCACCGCGTTTGATCGCGACGGGCAGCAGCACGCGTTCGAGCCCGATTCCTACTACGCACTGAGCTTCTCCCAGACACGCTGGTCGCCCTCCACAGCCGGCAGCCGCGAACTCGCGGGCACCCTGTTCATCGGGCTCACCGATGGTCAACGCATCCGCGCATCGATCCAGCCATCCGACGACCCGGAAACACTCGTCGTCGAACGCAAGGACGGGATCCGTGCGAGTCTCCCGATCGATCGGATCCGGTACATCGCCCGGACCGTCCCAGAACCAGCCCAACAATCCACAGCGAGCGACGACACGCTGGTCCTCACGAACGGGGACATCCTGACCGGATTCCTCGTCGAAATCGGGACGACATTTACCATCGAAACTCCCACCGGCAATCTGGTCATCCCCGTCGATCGCATCGAGCGGGCAACGATCCAGAACCCGCCCGTCCACACGCCCGGGACCTACATCCACACCACGCAGGGCGAACGCCTCCGTGTGCAGTCGTTCGCCGCCGACAGCGAGCACAACCTCACGCTCACCCCGAGCGATCCGATGTACGCACAGCAACCAACGCCCCTGTTCAGCCTTGACTACGGGCTCCTCGCTGTCGAATACAAACGCGCCGAGAGCTATATCACCAACCCGATGCTCGCAGACCCCATCCGCATCACCCCCACCGGGGATCGCTCGTGGACCCGTTCGCCGATCACCGAGCATGGCTCCTGGATGGGCGCCGAGCGCACCACGATCGAACTCCCCGCGCCCGTCGCGGTCCGCTGGAGTGTGCCTCACAACGCCACCAAGTTCTCCGCCGCGGTCAACGCCGACTGGCGCCTCTGGACAGACAACGAGTCCAGCCTGCTCGCGATCACCGCCGACGGCAGCGAGCACACGCTCTGGTCCATGCGCATGAAACCGGAGACCCCGATGGTCGATATCCTTGTCGATCTGCCAACGAACACCACAGCGATCGAGCTCCGCGTCGAGCCCGGCGAATACGGCCCGATCCAGGACCGCGTCTGGCTCCGCTCAACACTCCTGTTCGTCGAGGGCTCACCGCAGTTTCAGTGACGCCAGCGCGATCACGCACAGCACGATCGCGACGATCCACAGACGCGCAACAACCTGATTCTCCGCCCATCCGCCCTGGTGCAGGTGGTGGTGGTACGGCGCGATGCGGAAGATCCGCCGCCCGGTCCCGGTTTTGATGCGGGTGTACTTGAACCACCCGACCTGGATCATCACGGACGCAATTTCGAGGATGAACACACCGCACATCACAAGCACGACAAACTCCTGGCGCGTCACCACCGCGATGTACCCGATCATCCCGCCGAGCGCAAGGCTCCCCGTGTCGCCCATGAATACCTGCGCGGGCTTGCAGTTCCACCACAGAAACCCCAAGCACGCACCGGCCATCGCCCCGCCCATCACCGCGATCTCGTCCACAAGGACGACATGAGGCACAAGAAGATACTGCGCCGCGCCCTGCGTCCCGCACACGAGCGCGAGCAGGATCAACCCGAAGCTCACGATCCCGCTCGTCCCCGCCGCCAGCCCGTCCATGCCATCCGTGATGTTCACCGCGTTGCTCACGCCCGCGACCATGAGCGTCGAGAGGATCATGAACGCCGGCATCCCCAGGTAGACCAATCCCTCATTGGGAAACTTGGTCGTCGGGTCGTATGACCGCTGGAACGGCAAGTTGAGCACATGCCCCATCGATTCCTGCACCGCCCCGCCGTCGACCACCGTGCCGTAGCGGTACGCAAAGAACCCCACGATCATCCCGATCCCGAGCTGAAAGACAAGCTTCTCCCACGCGTACAGCCCCTGCCGCCCGGTCCCGCGGCGCGACGCGGTGAGTTTGAGCCAGTCGTCCGCGCCCCCCACCGCCGCGAGCCAAACAAGCACAAACAGCCCGAGGTACACCCAGTTCACCCGGATATCCGCGAGCAGGAAAGTGCTCACAAAGATCGCCCCAACGATCAGCACCCCGCCCATCGTCGGCACATGCGCCTTGCTCGCCGCGTGCTCGCGCAGCAGCTCAGCGTCCGTCGATCCGCCGTCACCGATCTTCAATGCGATGAGCTTGCGGATCACCCGTTTGCCGAGCAGCACAACCAACGCAAAGGACAAACCCGCCGCCGCCAGCGCCCGGAACTGGATCTGGTCGAGCACGCCGACCACCGGGTACACCCCGATCTTCGTCAGCCACGCCCGCATCATGTCCAGCAGCACATACAGCATCGCCCGAGTCTACCCCCCAAACCGCGATTGCAACGCCGCAAGCATCCGCTCGACCCGCATCGAGCGTGATCCCTTGAGCAGCACACAATCGCCCGGATCGATCATCGACACGATCCGCGTGATCGCTGCATCATCGGAGCCCGCAACCACTTCCGTGCCCGCCCCGGACGCAGCACAACGCCCGAACGCTTCCCCGAAATACACGCGGAGATCGATCCACCCCATCGCGCCAACCTCCGCGGCCAGCGCCGCGTGCTCCGTGTCCGCCGATGCGCCCAGCTCGCCCATACCGCCCAGCACCACAACCCGACGCCCCGCCGCGTGCAGATCCGCGAACACCGAGAGCGATGCGCGCATGGAATCCGGGTTCGCGTTGTAGGCATCATTGATCACCACGATCGGCTCGCCGCCGGTCTCCACCACCACCCGCTCGAAGCGCATCGGCGCACCGACCGCCCGCTCCAGCCCGCGCACGATCGAGCAGTCGTCCATCCCCATCACCCGCCCGACCGCGCACGCGATCGCCGCGTTGCTCCGGTTGTGCTCCCCGGGTAAAGGCGAAGCGAGCGCCCCACTCGGCTCAACCACCATTACTTCCCCCGCCCCGTGCGCACGCACTGCGTCCTCGAGCCCCTCCACCCCTGCGGGGATGATGACCACCTGTGCTCCCTCAGCAATGGACGCCTTTTCTTGAAGCACACCCGCCCGCGAACCAAGCTCCGCGAGATGCGCCCGCCCGATGGAGACCACGACCGCGATGTCCGGCTTGCACAGCGCCGTCCGCGCCGAGATCTCGCCCGGAGAGCTCGTACCGAGCTCACAGACCAGATACACATCGCCCGGCTTCGCGTTCAGCACCGTGATCGGCACGCCGAGCTGATTATTGAAGCTCTTCTGCGATACCGACCCGGGGCCCATCTCACCAAGCACCGCATCAATCAGTCTGCATGTTGTTGTTTTGCCGTTGCTCCCGGTGACCGCGACGACCCGCGCCGAGATCCGCGATCGCCACAACGCGGCAAGCTTCGTGATCGCCTCCGTCGCATCCCCAACCACGGCGACCGGAACCGGTGATCCACTCGGCACCCTCGACGCGTCGGTGACCACAACCATCCCCGCACCGCCCCGAACCGCAGCCTCGATAAAATCGTGCCCGTCCACCCGCTCACCCACGAACGCGAAGAACACCTGCCCCCGCTCGATCGCACGCGTATCGATGCACGCGCCCATCGGCGGTGCTGCGCCAGCCGCCGGCTCAGTGGCCCACCGAGCATCCATCGCTCCGCGGATCTCCTCGAACGACCACACGCTCATGACGCGCCCGCCGCCGGGAACTTCAGTCTCCGCTGGCGCAGCGCAACCCTCGCGTGCTCGCGGTCATCGAAACGGATCGTTGAGACCCCCCCCACCGGGCTCGGCACAATCTGTTCCGTCTCGTGCCCCTTGCCCGCGATCACGACCACATCACCCGGCTCCGCGTGCTCGATCGCAAACACAATCGCCCGACCCCGGTCCACCTGCACATCCACACGGATCCTCGCCATCGGGTCGATGCCGCTGAGAATCTCGTCGACGATCGCACTCGGCTTCTCCGTCCGCGGGTTGTCGCTTGTCACAACAACCCGGTCCGCTCCCTCACTCGCGACGCGTCCCATGCGTGGGCGTTTGGTCCTGTCCTTGTCACCGCCGCACCCAAAGACCACCCAGAGCTTCGATCGCGGATCCACAAGCGGGCGGATCCCCGCGAGCGTCGTCCGCAGTGCATCGTCCGTGTGCGCAAAGTCCACGAACACCCGCACCGTATCCCCACGCCCGTCCACCCGCTCGAGCCGACCCGGGGGCAGCCCGATCGATGCGAGTGTCTTCTCATACGACGCCAACCGCTCCGCATCCCCGACATTGAGCCGATCAAGCAGAATATCCGTCGAGGCGATCGCCTCGACCAGATTCAGCGCGTTGTAGCTCCCGATGAGCTTTGTCCTCTTCGTAAACCCGCCCATCGGTGTGCGCACGCTGAGCGTCATCCCGTCGATGGATTCCGTCTCGACGCGGACACCCCAGTCCGTGTCGCCGTCAAGCGAGCACCAGCGCTTGTGTACGCCCTGTGCGCACCGGCCCGCAATCCCCTCGCTCCCCGGTGCTCCCCTGGCGAAGACCGCCTCCGCTTCCGCGTCGAGCAACTCGAACAGCACCGCCTTCGCATCCGCGTACCCCTCCGGCGTCTTGTGGTAGTCCAGGTGGTCGCCCGTAATATTCGTCAGCACCGCCGCGTCGAACCTGAGCGCCGACGCCCGCCCCTGACTCAGCGCATGGCTCGAGACCTCCATCGCGACCGCTTCGCACCGGTGCTCAACCATCGTCGCGAGCGTTCTGCTCAGCTCGATCGCCGGGGGTGTCGTCATCGACGCCCGCGCACACTCGCGCCCGTCATCGATCACCACCGTCCCGATCAACCCGCAACGCACGCCCGCGCCGCGGACGAGCTGCTGCACGAAGTGCGCAACCGTTGTCTTCCCGTTCGTCCCGGTGACGCCCATGATGCTCAGCGCCGACGCCGGGTTCCCCCAGAACCGCTCCGCGATCAACGCCGCGTGCCTCGTCAGTTCCTTGGATACCAGCACCAACGCGTCCGAGTTCCTCGGGAGCTCGATCCCCGCCGTGTCCGTCAGCACCGCGACCGCCCCGCACTCGATCGCGTCCTCGATGTACCGCTTGCCGTCCGTACTCAAACCCGCCCGCGCAACGAAGAGCGACCCCGGGACTGCTGTCCGCGAGTCCTCCGTCAGATCGCACACCTGCACCGATGACAGATCCGCCGACGCGTTGGTCGCGTGGATATCCAGACCCGCGATGAGTGTTTTCAGATCCATTGCACCCATTCCATCGACGATTTTGGCGATCACGGCGCACAATCCGTTCGCTACGGCAGTACGAGCATCGCGTCGCCATAACTGTAAAACCGGTACCGCTCGCGGATCGCTTCGGCATAGATCTCCTGCACCCGCTCCACGCCGTCGATCTCGCCGGGCACCTCGAGCAACGCCGCGACCATCGCCAGCAGCGTCGACCTCGGCAGATGGAAGTTCGTCACCATCCCGTCCACCCACCGCCACCGGTATCCCGGCTGGATCAGGATCCGTGTCTCGATTGATTCGGGCATCGGGGACGCACATGCCGCGAAACTCTCCAGCGTCCGTGCGCTCGTCGACCCCACCGCGAAGACCCGCCCGCCCGATGGTTTCCCCCCCGCGAACACCCCTGCGCTCGGCCCGAGTGAGCACCACTCGCTGTGCATCGGGTGCTCGTCGAGCGTCTCCGTCTCGACGGGCTTAAAGGTCCCGGCCCCGACATGCAGAACAACCTCACCCGTGCGCACACCTCTTGAGTTCAGTTTCTCCAGCACGCCGTCCGTGAAATGCAGCCCGGCGGTCGGTGCAGCGACGGACCCGGACTCGGTGCCGGCGAAGACGGTCTGGTAGCGTGAGCGGTCGTCCCGCTCGTCGATTGTTTCGCCGCGGGACTGGCGTTCACCCAGGATATACGGCGGCAGCGGGGTCCACCCCGCCCGATCCAGGATCCTCGGGGTGTCGGTCTCTGAACCCGCATTCACGGCAACAACCCACGCGCCCGGGCCGTGCTCTTCTGACTTCTCGACGAGTTCCAGCGCCACGCCCGAATCGTTTCCAAGCGGGTCTTTGAGCATCACCCGCTTTCCCGCTCGGGCCCGTTTCATTTTGATGAGCACGATCCATGTGCCGACATCCGGAGCGTCCTGCAGATAGAGCCCCGTCACGCCGCCGTCTGTCTCAAGGTTCCGACCCACCAATCTCGCCGGCACGACCCGCGAGCGGTTGAAGACCAGCAGGTCCTCGGGAGCCAGCAACCCCGGCAGATCGGAAAACACGCGGTGCTCCAGCCGCGATGGGTCCGAACGCTGGACCACCAGCAGACGCGACCCGTCCCTCCGTTCGGGGGGCGTTGTCGCGATCAACTCGCGCGGCAGCGTGAAATCCAGATCATCGGTGCGCATCGCGTGGATCGTACGCACCCCTCGGCGTTGCGCCCGGGCACCACGGCGTCACAAACGGACCGGGCGAACCCCCGGAAGCGGGCGCACCAAGCCGGGATCCTGCTTTTTTCGGACGCGAGCGCACCGGCACGCGTGCTGCACGCTGTCAGGCATGAACGGGCTTCCCGCGTTCAACCCGCATGTCTTCCCGCACGCCGCGCGTGCGTACGGGGGACCGCCCGGCAATGTGCCGTTCGCGCGGATGCTGGAGGCAGAAAACCGGGTGCGTCGGGTCGAGCCGATCGATACCTTTGAACGCACGCGTCCGAGCCCGAACCCGACCGAGCCTTCACCCGCGCTGCTGCCCAAACTGGGCGAGCTGCTGCCGATCGAGCCCGAGCCGGAGGCACGCCTCACCATCAGCGAGCAACGCCAGCTCACGCTCCCGGCAACCGGGCGTGTGCTCGATCTCGTCATCTGATCCGGATATCTGGGATCCAGAAGCCCGCCGCGGTTGAGAAACAGGGGGATATCCCATACAATGCGCGAACACATCCGCCCATCCGGGGTGCGATGACACAGGGACGGAGCGCAGTATGAAGATCTGGAAGATGGGTGCGATGCTCGGCGTGTTGCTGTTCGGATCGCTGGGCGGATGCATGCGTTTCAGCAAGGGGCCGGACATGAGCGAGCGGCTGAAGAACGCCCCCCCGATCCGCCTGGACGAATCTCAGGATGTCCACATCCTCGTGATGCAGGCGCCCAACCCGGGGTGGTCGTTCTGGATCGAGCGTGACGAGCGGACCCGGGACGGGATGCGGGTCTACCTGACCATGCGCAAGCCCGACCCGACGATGCTCTACCCGCAGGTGATCGTCGAGAAGAACCTGCGGACCAAGGTGAAGACCGAGACCCCGATCGAGCTGTACGGGCGTGTGCTGGAGTTCGAGGAGTCGACACGCGGACGCGGGCACGCGTTGATCGAGCCGGTTGAGTCTTTCGAGGAATAAGCCATGCCCGGGGATCGTCCGTCCAATCCGATCTCCGATGATCCGCGTGCACGCCAGCTCCTTGCGTTGACGCTTGTCCCCAATCTCGGCCCGGTGCTCATCAACCGGTTGCTCGAGCGTTTCGGCTCCCCGGAGGGCGTGCTCGGCGCGACCGCCTCGGCGCTGAGCGGGACACGCGGTATCGGTCGCACACTCGCGGCGCAGATCGCACGGGACCTCGCGGGGATCCATCCCCGGGTGGATGAAGAGCTCGAGAAGATCCAGAAATCCGGCGCCCATGTTGTGACCCTCTTCGATGACGGCTATCCCCCGCTGCTGGCCCAGGTGCCCGGGGCGCCACCCGTGCTCACGGTCCGCGGCGAGCTCCGCTCGCACGATCGGGATCGCTACACGATCTCGATCGTCGGCTCCCGCAAGTGCACGCTGTATGGGTCCGAGCAAGCCACACGCTTCAGCGGTGCGTTGGCGAGCGCGGGGCTCACAGTGGTCTCGGGCGGCGCACGCGGGATCGACACCGCGGCGCACAAGGGCGCACTCTCCGTGAACGGGCGCACAACCGTCGTGCTCGGGTGCGGGCTCAAGCACACCTATCCGCCGGAGAACGAGCGTCTCTTTGCGGAGATCGTCGATCGGGGCGGGGCGATCGTTTCGGAGCTTCCGATCGAGACGGCGCCCGTGCCGCGCAACTTCCCGGCGAGGAACCGGATCATCTCCGGGATGAGTCTTGGCGTGATCGTGATCGAGGCCGCGAAGGGATCGGGGGCGCTCATCACCGCCCGCCACGCGACGGAGGATCACGGACGCGAGGTCATGGGTATCCCCGGGCGGGTCGATGCCCCCGCGAGCGCGGGGACGAACGAGCTGCTCAAGAGCGGCGCCCATCTCGTCACCGAGCCCTCGGATGTGCTCGAGATCCTCGAACGCGACGCGAGGCATCTCTTCGCGGGCACCCACCACGCGCGGACAGCGGATCCCAGAACCGATGTGCCGCTGTCATCGGGGGTGTATCCGCGGCCGGCCGTGAAGACGGATCCGCTCGCGGGGGTGACGGACCCCGTGGAGCGTTCGATTATCGAGGGGTTGGGTGAGCCTCGGACCGGGGACGAGCTCGCGGAGCTGCTCGCGATGACTCCGGGTGAAGTCCGCGCGAAGCTGACGATGCTGGAGATCAGCGGGCGTGTGCGGCGTGTTGGGAGCCGGTTCTGCGTCACGACTTCAGGCGGCTAGAAACAATCCGGATCAGGACGAGGAATGAAAGGTACGCCGTGGACGCTCTGACCGATCCAGAGGTTCATGGATACCCCGGCTACGCGGCTTCCGATCCGTTCGTTTTTGACGCCGAAGCGATCAATACTCGATTATTTTGCGGAAAAAATACTATAATCCGACCATGGCCGCTCGTGAAGATCCGAATGACTTTGACCCGTCGCCCGCACAGTTCAACGCGGGCACACCGGATCTCAACAGCCTTTTTCACTCCCTTTATTCCGAGCTCAGAAACCTTGCCGGCGCGGTATTCGCTGAGCAGAAGCACGCGCACACACTCCAGCCGACGGCGTTGATTAACGAGATATGGATCAAGCTTGCGGGGAAAGTAGACCAGATCAATGACCGGACTCATTTCTTCGCGCTCGCCGCCCGTGCGATGCGGCAGGTGCTCACCGATCACGCACGAGCAAACAAACGCATCAAACGCGGGGGCAACGCGTTCAAACTGACATTCTCGGAGGGCTCCTTCGGGGACCAAGAAT
>JAGQOC010000047.1 GCA_020427745.1 Phycisphaerales bacterium
GGCGATCTCCACGAACCGATCATCCCCGCGGATCGCGTCCAGATCCGGGTCCATCGTCCACCAGAACCCCGGATCCGAGTACCCCGTCGCGAGCGCCCGCTCCCAGAAACCGATCGCCCGATCCGTCCGCCCCGCGAGCGACGCGTAGCACGCGAGGTTGTACGCGTCCCCCCGGGCGGGCTCCCGCCCGCCCAGCGATCGCTCGTACAGATCGACGGCCTCGCTGAACTGCTCGTTGCTTTTCTCGTGCTCGCCCATGCCGCGCAGGGCCCAGCCGCGGTAGTACGCCGCGTGGGCCGCCATCTGGTCGTTCCCGCCGGGCATCGACCCGATCTGGTGCATCAGCGTGCTCCACGCGTTGAACGCGTCGGGCTCCCGATCGAGCTTCTCCATCACGAGCGCCCGATCGAACCACGACACGGGCTGGTGCGTGTACTGCTCCACCATCTCCCGCGAGATCCGCTCCGCGTCCTCGTATCGGCACTGGGCGAACGCGCTGCGGAACGCGCGGTCCAGCTCCCTCGCCGACCAGATCTCCGAGCCCTGGTCCCTCGGGCCGACCGCGGCCGAGGCCCGGGCACGGGCCCGCGGGTCCGGGACCGGGGAGAACACGAGGACATAGACGAAGCTCCCCGCCGCCAGCAGCCCCGAGACCCACACCAGTTTCCGGATTGAGTGGTCCATTGCCGATCCTCTTGTCATCCCCAAATCGGCGGAAAACGCCGCCCGGGTGCGTACCCTACCACACATGAGCGGCAAATCCAAACCAACCAAGCTCCAGGGCCCCAAGGGCACCCGCGACCTCTACCCGACAGAGGTCCTCAAACGCCGGTACATCCAGAACGCGTGGCGGGATGCATCGCTCCGCTGCGGTTTCGACGAGATCGAGGGCCCGACCTTCGAGTCCACCGAGCTCTACAGCGTCAAATCCGGCGAGGGAATCCTCGGCGAGCTCTTCCAGGCCTACTCGGGCAAGTCCCCCAATGAAGTCGAGCAGGTGCAGAAAACCGGTCGGGCACCCTACGCCCTGCGCCCCGAGTTCACCCCCACCCTCGCGCGGATGTACGCCGCCCACGCGAAACAACTCCCGCGCCCGTGCAAGTGGTTCACGGCCGGGCCCTACTTCCGCGCCGAGCGCCCGCAACGCGGGAGGCTGCGGGAGTTCCTGCAATGGAATGTAGATTTTCTATCCGACAACAACACTCCGGATGGTCGAGCCCAAGCAGACACCGAGACAATGCTTTGTTGTATTGCCGCGCTTGAGAATCTGGGCTTGACTCATAATGACTGCAAATTAGTAGCAGGTCACCGGGGCGCAATGGAGCATCTAGCGCGGATTCAGGGGATCTCAGAAGAGAGATCACAAAAATGGATGCAACTTATTGATTCCAGACCCAAAATGAGTCGGGAAAAATTTATCGATCATGCTTTGTCGCAGGGATTTTCAGAACAGGATGTTGCAGAACTTGAATACACTTTGCAGTCCCTGTCGATTTTGCCCCCACATGAAGCTGCCACACGGCTTGTTGATTTCATGACACAAAAGATGTCCGTGACAATTGACAAAACAGCTTCTGGAATCATGCAAGACATTGGTACCGAGCTTGAGAGCATCATTTATCGAATGAGTACTCAGGTACCCGAAGAGTGGTTTAAACTGGACCTCTACATCGTTCGCGGACTTGCCTACTACACCGGCACCGTCTTCGAGGCCCTCGCCGACGGCGAGCGCGCCGTCGCGGGCGGCGGACGCTACGACAACCTCATCGAACTCATGGGCGGCCCACCCACCCCCGCCGTCGGGTTCGCGATGGGTGATGTCGTCCTCGGCAACCTGCTCGAGGACAAGGGGCTGATGCCCGAGGGCGCGGAGCTCATGGAAGCCGCGGCTCGCCCGCAGGCGTCGATCCGTCCCGAAGCCTTCGTCGTCCCCAACGGCGACGAGGACAACGAACCGCTCGTCCACACCCTCGTCGCGAATCTACGCCGCGGCGTCGAGAACGAGGATTGGTTGTCGCGCGGCAATCGCAAGCCGTGGCACGCGGATCGGTACCGCGTCCGCCCGCTGCACGCGCGGGTGAGCTACAAGTCCACCCGGAACCTCGGCAAGCTCCGCGCCGACGCGGAGAAACAGCACGCGAAGTTCTTCGTCGAGATCCACGCGGACAACAAGGTCGAGATCACCGACATGGACAAACGCGAATCGATCACATCCGACACGCACGGCTCGTTCCATGTCGATCCATCCGCCGAGAACTATGTCGGGCGGGCGCTGTCGGCGTTGTGCTGATCACGAGAGCGACAGCAGAAACAGCCCGATGGGTACGGCGAGGTGCGACAGGAACACGCCGAAGTAGATGACGATCGTCCATCGCCGTTGGATCTTGCGTTCCAGACGCAGCCAGGCCTGTCGATGGCAGACCAGCAGCCACATCGCCAGCACGCACAGCCCGCCGAGCACGCACAGCGAGATCAACATGTAGACCGAACCGAAGTCCTCGGCGCCGGTCATGATGACCGCAACCAGAAACATCAGCCCCACAACCAGATCGAACCCGAAGCCCATCGCGAAGGCGAGACAGGCAAACAGCCAGATCCCCTGGCGGATGCGCCCCTGACCGACCGAGAGCGTGAGCGGGGAATCGCACTCCGGGCAGTTGGTCAGTTCCACGCCTCGGAGGTTGTATGTGCAGACGGGGCAGGGGGCGTCGTTCTCCGCGAGGAAGGCCCGGAGCATGTCACGGTGCGGTGTGTTGTCGTTGTCGGGCATCGGTGGTCCCCCAAGAAGGGTACACCCCGGGGCGGGCAATGGTTCATCCGAAGATCTGCCCGGACTCGGTGTCCTGCATCTTCCACCCGTTGTCGCGGCACATCTTGGAGATCACGGGCCAGGCGAAGTCCTGGTGGTTGACGACGATCATCGCCTGCATCAACTCGTCGTGCCCCATCGCGTACTCGACGACGAAGCCCGGGCCGTGGAGCACGGCGGTCCCCAGGCGCGAGGTCTGCGAGCCGTCGGGCGCGGTATTGTAGTTGGCGAGGCTGGCGATGAGCTCTTTGGGTGAGCCGATCGAGACATTCCCGGCGCTCGGGTCCGCCGGGTCCTTGGGTTTGATCAGTACCAGGATTCGTTTTTTGCCCTTGGCCATTCAGTCGTCGTCCTCATCGTCATCGATGAGGGCATCGTACGCATCGAGCAGGTCCACGGCTTTGTCCAGCAGCAGCCCGAGCGGGACGGGCTTCTGGAGGTACGCGTCGACCCCGAGCGATTCGCCGTAGGCCTGGTGGCGTTTTCCCTCATTGGCCGTCACCATGATGACGATCGGGGAGTCCTCGCGTCCCTTGATCTTTTCCAACGCCAGGAACCCGGAGCGTTTGGGGAGCATCATGTCGAGGATCACGATGTCCGGCGGGTCCTCGTTGCAGATCCGCACCGCCTCGTCGCCGTCCATCGCGGTGAGCGTGAGCGCACCCTCGGACTGGAACGCGGCATCAATAGATTCGAGGATGTCACGCTCGTCGTCGACGATCAGCACACGGACATTCTCGAGCCTTCCGAGCTCAAGCTCCTCGCCGGCGTCCGAATCGTCCATCCCCAGCTCGCGGTCGGGTTCAGTGGTCATGGGGTCCCTCCAGATCCTTGCTTGGGATTGTTCGTGTGAGCATGCCGATGGGGTGCGGATTCTTCACCGGAACATCCAAAAATAATCTCCCGGAGCCCGCGGCGGGCGGTTAGCGGAACTCGGTGATCCCCTCGCGGAGCATCATCGCCCGATCCCGATCCGACTGTTCGACGATCGACCCGATCTGCTCATCGTCCATCCACGGCAGCTCGAGGAGCTTGCGTTTGAGCGATTCCGGGAACGGCTTGTTGAGCCTTTCATGGCGTGGACGCGATTTCCAGAATCGGTGCATCCACAGCGTCTGCTCTGGGGCGCTGCGGATCATCCGCTCGATGCCTCGCCGATAGCGTGCGGTGATATAGAACAACGGGTCGGGCTGGTCCGCCCAGTCCTCCGGGTAGATGCAGTCCACGACCTCGATTTTGTATTTCACCCCACCGGGCGAGTCGGGAGCGGGGAACACCCGCGTCGCGTGCCCGACGAGGATCCGCGCCTCATGCTGGATCGCCATCAGCCCGATCGCCTTGTAGCTTGATGCCAAACGCCCGAAGAACGGGACCTGCAGCCCGCGCGCCCCGGCATTCTGGTCCGCGACGATCGCCACCGATTCGTTCTTCTCAAGCAGCTCCGGCATCCGCTTCATCGCGCCGAACTTATCAACCAACTCGAGCCCGCGCCGCGAGCGTGTGTCGCGTGCCCATCGGTCGAACGGGCGAAAATCCAGCGGACGGTACAGCGCGTGGATGCGGAAACCGAGCAACGCGAGCGTGTAACCCAGGATCTCCCAGTTGCCGCAGTGCCCGGTCA
>JAGQOC010000248.1 GCA_020427745.1 Phycisphaerales bacterium
AACTCGCCCTACGGCGGGTCAAAGCTCAAGGGCGAGGGGGTGTTCCAGAGGTGGGTCGAGCAGGGCGACGGGAGGCGGGCGCTCATTATCCGCCCGACCGTGACCTTCGGCGTGCACAACTTTGCCAACATGTACTCGCTCATCCGCCAGATCGATTCGGGCAAGTACTTCCGTTTCGGAGCCGGCACGAACATCAAATCGCTGAGCTATGTCGAGAACATCGTTCACGCGACACTGTTCCTGCTCGGGCTCAACGAGGAGAAGCCGAACCGGAAGATCGAACCGTTCGAGATCTTCAACTACATCGACAAGCCGGACCTGACAAGCACGGAGATCTCGGACACGGTGAGCGCGTGTTTGAGGAAGAAGCCGGCGCTCGCGATGCCGTATTGGCTGGGGATGCTGCTCGGGTTGCCGTTCGATGTGGTGATCAAGCTGACGGGCAAGAACCTTCCGATCTCGACGGCGCGCGTGAAGAAGATGTTCAAAACACAGACGAAGTTCGAGTCGGCCAAGCTGCTGGGTGTTGGTTACCAGCCCAAGGTGCCGTTGAAGGACGGCATCGACCGGATGGTGCAGTGGTACGCCCAGAGCGGCAAGAACGAGAACGCGGAATGGCACCAGCCGCCGGCGGAACCCGTCATGATGGACTGATATTCAGCATCGGCAAGATGGAAAAATAACGAGCGGGCCATCACGGCCCGCTCGTTGATCGTTGTCAATAAAACAGGAATCGGATCAGCGTCGACGGCGGGTGCCCACCATTCCGCCGATCGCGAGTAGCGCCATCGCGGAGGGTGCGGGGGTTGTCGTGATGCTGATATTGTCGAGGGTGACATCATAATCATCGAAGCTAAAGAAGAAGCCAGGCTCGATGGTGGTGAAAGCGATCTCGTCAACATCCGCCAGTACATCAGCGAAGGTCACGCCGTCGGGGAGGATCGGCTCAAAGGTGTTGGGGTCCTCGGCACCAAACCCGCCCCAGCCCGCGGGGAGATCCGTGGAAAGAGGGTTTATGATGGTTGCGCTGAATGTGGTGAACTCCGAGTTTGCGCTCTGCGAGATCCACGCGAACTCAAACCAGACGCTGGTCCAGGGGTAGCCGTTCTGTGCAAGATCGAAACTGCGGAGTTCAAGAACGAACGGGCGTGAGACGGGGAGGAAGGTGCCGATCTGATCGACCTTCACATCCACGGAGATGGTGACCGAGTCGTACTGGGTGTAATCGCCGAGGAATGCGGTATTGGTGTTGTTTGCGAAGTCAATCCCAAAGTTATTGAACTGCGTGCGGTAGCCCGCGCCGCCGTCTACGCCGTGGGTCGCGTCGATGAACGACGCGCCGCCGAAGCCCTGCGGCCCTTCCCAGCCGTGGGTGAGCCCGTCCTCGAAATCGACGGTGGTGATGCCCGCGAGTGAAGCGGAGGCGGCCCCAGCGATGACGAACAGCATTGATTTGGTTGCGAGTTTCATAGTTCTCTCTTTCGTTGCGGTGCGGATTGATCGGCCTGGTCGCGGAAATTGGTTGGGGTCGGGGATGGACCGATCAGTGGTATTGTCTCATAGAACCGTGGAATCTCAGAACCATATCTGAGACAGCCCCATGCCGAGCCTTTGTTGTACCGGGATAAAGCCTTGGTTGCAAGGAAGTTTCTCTGAAACTACAAAGAAATTGTGACGAGCTGCCTCGGATTATGATAGAATGCGTCAGAATCAGCGAAATTTGTCAGAAAACGCTGCTTATCGTTCCCCCATTCGCGAGCCATCCGATCATGACCCCCGCCCAACCCACACTCCCCGGGCTCGAAGGACGCATCAGCGCCACCGGGCAACAACTCCGCGATGGGCTCAACCGGGTCATCGACCAGGTGCCGGGTGGTGACTCAGGCCCGCAGCGTCTCGCCAAGGAACTCGGGATCGACAAGGTGCTCGCCTCACGGATTCTCAAGGCCCTCCGCGCGACCGACCCGATGTCCGTCATCCACCGTGTGCCGGGGCCCGAGCCGATGCGCCGTTTGCTGAAAGCATCCGGGAAGCTGGGTGTGGACACGGCGGATATCGCCAGCGCGCTTGCTGCTGTCGACCAATACGAATCGCTCATCCGCACCGAGATCGGCGACCGCAGCGCGCTCGAGGCGATCCTGAGCGCATGGGTCCCGGAAGCAAGGCGAGAGTTCGAGTTACGACGGAAGCAGGCCGCGTTCCGCGCGATGAGTCAGCTCAAAGGGTGCCAGGCGGAGGTCTACGCGGAGGTCGCGATCTTCTCCCCGAACGAGGACGGCGAGACGATCGACATCGTCTGGATCAAGGCTGTCATCGGGCTCCAGCGCCTCCGTCCCGGCGTGCGGGTGAAGTTCACCTCGCGTCGGCAGGTCGAAGACCAGATCGGGCGCAGGACCTATGCACTCTGCGGCGATCCCGTCGACGGTGTGTCCAGCACAACACTCCCAGGGTACTGCTCAACCCCCACCCCGGTGCTCGATGCACAGCCCGCGGGCGAAATGATGCACTACTTGCTGAAAGAAGACTCATTCGGCGCGAACTCATCCGTGGACCTCGTGACCTGCGAGGTGAACCGCGGAGAGATCGCCCGGTACATCCCCGGCAACAGAAACCGCAAGGCGTGGGCGTCGAGTGACCTGAATATCCCGTCGCAGAAAATGCACTTTGATGTGCTCGTTCACCGCGATCTCTACAACCAGGCGTTCCCGATGCTCCGGGTGTACGATACCACAATCAACGGGCAAGCGGATATCAACGATCCCACACGCGACATTGACCAGTTCGATCTGTTGGAGAACATCGAGGGGCTCGGCGAGGGGCTCGGGCGGTTCGGCTCGTCGTGCGTGCCGCGATACCGGGCGATGCTTGATGAAGTGTGCCGAACACTCGGCTTCGACGGCGACGCACTCCGTGGGTACCGCTGCACAAGCGACTACCCGATCTACGGTTCGCAGTACGCGATGGTCTTCCCAACCCAGGAGCGTCCAGGCAACTAATCTTTGAGCAGACGATCGGCGAGCAGCTCGCCGACAGGTCGCCAGGTGAACGAGCCAAGCAGATCGTCGAAGCGCTTGTCGCACTTGTCGAGGTTGTTGTAGTGGCGGAAGCGGTGCGAGCGTTTGAGCCCGCTCATCTTCGGCTGTCCCGGATCGATCTCCCACGGGTGGATGTAGAAGACATACGGGTTTCCGGTATCGAGAATTTTTCGCACGCCCCGCTTGAACAGCGGGTAGGGGAACAGGCGGAAGTATCCGCCGCCCGCCCACGGGATACCCTTCTTGCCGAGCTTGAGCACCGAGACGCAGACCTCGTGAAATCCTTCGCGGATCTCGACGATGGGCTGCCCGGAATCCATGCCCGCGAGCTTGCCGTAGCGGTCGTGGGCGACGGTCGGGAACGCGGAGGAGTCATAAGTCAGCCCGAGCTCCTGAAGGATGTCGATCGACCAATCGGTGATCGAGAACGACGGCGCGCGGTAACCCTGAACTTTGGTGCCGGTCAGGTCCTCGACGATCCCGATGCCCCGCTTCATGTCCTCGCGAAACTCGTCGTGGGAGAGGTTGTAGATCAGATCGTGCCCATACCCGTGCGAAGCGATCTCGTGACCGGCTTCGGCGATACGCCTGATGAGCCCCGGGCATTTCTCCGCGACCCAGCCGAGGATGAAGCAGGTGCACCGGACATTGTGCTTTGCCATCAGCTCAAGCATCCGATCGGTGTTGTGTTCGACGCGGAGATCGCGTTCGTCCCATGTGTTTCGTGCGATGACCGATTTCAGGTTCTCGACCTGAAACCAGTCCTCGACATCGATGGACATGGCCGCCTGATTGGTTTCGTACTTCTTCATCAGATCATCCGGTGCCCGCGTCTGCGGAACGCCTTGACATCCTTTGGCTGGGGGAAGCGGAAGTAGTTCTTCTCGCTCATGTCGAGCGGCGTCACCTCCGCCTCGCCGCGTTTCATCCTCAGCATGACATCCATCATCAAGCGAGCGCCGTCCTGCTTCGTCCCGGTGATGACGCGGTCGAGCGAGTCGTGCTCTTTGAGGGGCCACTCCAGTGTGCCGAGGATATCGCCCGCGTCGAGCTTCTCGACCATCTCGTGTACGGTGACGACGGCGTGCTTCTCGCCGTGAAGCAACTGCCAGAAGTTCGGCATCATCCCACGGTAGACGGGGAGTTTTCCTGAATGGATATTGATGCACCCGAGCGGCGGTGTATCGAGGATCCCCTTCTTGAAAATCTCGGGGGCCGCAACGGACGCGACGATGTCCGGGCTGATCTGCTTGACGCGTTCGATGTATTCCGGGTCGTTCACGGATCCACACTCGACGATGGGGAGATTTTTTTCCTTTGCGAGCTTTGCGATGGAATCACCGCGGATTTTGACCTTAAAATAGCGAGCAAGAAGCCGGCAGAAATCGACGGGCCCATAGAACCGCAGGATACGCTTCGCCGTCTTCCATTTGGGCTCGTGGAACGCTTCTTGGACCGACACGCCAGCGATCTCAATCTCGTCCCCGGGGTACTCGTTGAAGAACACCTCGAAGAACCGGATGACATACAGCGGGTCGTCCTCAGTGACGAACAGCACGCGGAGTTTGCGGTCGGTGATCGCGGTCATGATGCTCGCTCCGTCTTCGGGTAGACGCCGGACTCTTCGCCCGCATCGCGGATCACCGATGCGTATCGCGCGGAGCACGCCTGGCGGGTGTAGTCTTTCTCAAAGAGCGCCCGCGCGTTCTTGCCCATGGTTCTTGTTCGATCCGCGTCGTTCATCATCTCGCGGATCTGATCGGCGAGCCCGTCGGCGTCGCCAA
>JAGQOC010000048.1 GCA_020427745.1 Phycisphaerales bacterium
ACCCAAACCATCCCCCGAACCCGCCCCCGGCCCGCCCGTCCTGAGCGATGAGCAGATCAACCTCATGCGGATCTACGAGCTCGATCTCCGCAACCCGCCACGGCTGGTTGTCCCCGACGAGACCATCCGCAAGCTCATGGCCCGTGAACCCGACAAGTTCCCGATGAACGCCGAGGACCGAGAGGCTTACCTCGAACTCTCCGAACCCGACAAGCTCAAGCTCCTCTTCACCCACCGCGCACGCGACCTCTACCACGAGGTCAAGGTCCTCGAGGACCCCGCGATGCTCGATACATTCCGTGACACCGTCCACGCCCGCAACGGGTGGCTCATCAACGCGTGCGCCTCCTCACGCTGCCACGGCGGCGATGAGGCGGGCGCATTCCGGCTTGTCAACCAGAACCCAAACTCCATCCAGACCGCGTACACCAACTACTACATCATCGACCACTTCCGACTCAAGGACGGCACCCCGCTGCTGGACCTCAACAACCCCGAGCGTTCCCCCCTCCTCCAGTTCGCCACACGCCCCACCAACGCCCTGCGTACCCACCCCGAGGTCCCGCTCGAACGCCCCGGGGCACGCTACCGCCCGATCTTCCGTTCCTCGCGTGATCGCAAGTTCCAGCAGGCCGTGGACTGGATCCGATCCATCTACCGCCCGCGGGTCGCCTATGACATCGGGTACCCGCCCCCCGCTCAGTCCGCTGAGCCGGTTGATGAGCCCCTGCCTTCGCCTTAACGGCACTGGTTGGGAACCAAACGATTGCGGACACGAACAATCAACGGACACCCGCACCGTCCGCCCGGGCGGGCGTTGCCGTGCTACCATCCGATCCGGCCGGAGTCGGCCCGAACGATGATCCCCAAACGCGAGCGCGTGAGGAACACCATGACGAAGACCCGCACCGTGATCTCAGCCGCCCTTCTGATCCTCGCCGCCGGGCAGAGCGGGTGCTCTCGTTCCGACGACGCCCAGGCCGCGGTTCGTGAGTCCGGACGGGAGTTCGAGCGGGTCGCGGTGGGCAACGCCAACGCGTCCACCAAACTCGCCGGCGAGGCCTTCGCCAGCATCGAATCCATGAACGCGGGCTTCGCGGGTTCCGAGAACGGGTACGCGGAAGCCGCCGCCATTGCGGTCGCCCAAGCCAAGATCGGGCAGTCCGCCCTCGCGTCACAGGACGCAGCCAGGCTCGAGGGAGAATCCCTTCGCCGAGCACGCGTGATCCGTGGGCACATCAACGAATGGCTCACGATGTCCGCGATCGCGAACGCCGCGGGCACCTTTAACCCCGCCGACGACCTCCGCGAGATCTCTTCGCTGATCGCGATGCGCCAGGAAGACATCGCGGCGTACCGCACCCGCAAAGACCAGATCGAGTCGGACATCGCGGGGCTCGTCTCCAAGATCGACAACCTGCAAGCCAAATCCGCCGAGGAACGGCGTCAGGGCGCCGAGATCGAGTTGACCATCCCGGATGTCTCGGCAACCGAGGGCGCCCGCCGCGCCGAGCGCGTCCGCGAGCACACCCTCCGCGGTGACCAGTACGGGCTCGAAGCGGTGCGCATCCAGGGACGCGTCGACCAGCTCCGCCCCGAGGCGGAGGAATATGTCCTGAATGTAAAGAAGGCCGAGGAGCAGATCCGCCTGCTCGAGGAGGCGAGGGCGGAGCTGCAGGACCGTGAGCGTTCCAGCGAAGCAGACGCGGCCGAAGCCCGCGCCAAGGCAAAGGCCGCCCAAGACGCGATCCTCAAACTCGCCGATGAGTACGAATCCTTCCGGTCCGGCGAGGTAGATTCCGCCAACAACCGTGCAATCTCGCTCGCACGCGCAGCCGCGGGCGCAACCCGCGACGCGAACAACGCGGCGGCATCGGTTGGCGCATTGACCAAGGCATCCGCCCAGCAACTGCTCGCCGAGTGTCTCTCCCGCAAATCCGACGGGCACGCCGAGGCTTCCATCCTCCACAACGCCATCGCCGAGGCGGGTCTCCCGGGCGACTGGGCAAGCAAGGCCGGATCAGAGAACGAACTCGCGGAGTCCACACGCGAAGAAATGAAGCAGGCCTACCAAGCAGCTGCATCCGCACTCCGCGCCGCCCGCGCCCGCGGCGAATCAGCGGACAAGCTCGAGGCCGCCGCCAAACGCCTGGACACGCTCGGGGGCGTGGTCGCGAATGAAGACCCGGCCGACGAATACGCCGACGAGTATTCGGACGACTACTCGGATGACGGATACGAGGAAGAGGTCATCGAAGAACCCGAGTCCGCAGAAGACGACGGCTGATCAAATCCGGAATCTCGCCCGTTTCTGTGCACGAGGCGTTGGCTCCGCCGTGCCGCGCCCGAACAATGCACCATGAGCACCGCTGAAACCAACACCGACACCACCCCGGGGATCCCCGAGATGCCCGAGGTCACCCAGCACCTCGTCAAGCCCAACGATCCCGTCGTTGCGAAGATCCATTCCACGCGCATCTGCACCGCGTCCAGAAAAGCCGCGGGCTTTGTCCGTCATATCGAGATCGATGTCTCCGGCACCGCACTGGAGAACGGGTGGGTCGCCGGGCAGTCCTTCGGTGTGATCCCCGCCGGCGAAACGGACGCGGGCAAGCCCCACAAGCTCCGCCTCTACTCCATCGCGTCACCGACCAGGGGCGAAACGGGCGACGGCACCATCCTCTCGACCACCACCAAACGGCTCATCGACGAGGACTGGGATGACCATAGGCTCCGGCTCGGGACATGCTCCAACTACCTCTGCGATCTCCAGCCCGGAGAGCCTGTCTACATCACCGGACCAGCGGGCAAACGCTTCGTCCTCCCTTCGGACCCCGCGAAGCACGACTACCTCTTTATCGCGACCGGCACCGGGATTGCCCCGTTCCGGGCGTTGACCAGCGATCTGATCGCCCTGGGCATGCCCAGCCGCGTCGATCTGGTGATGGGCGCCCCCTACGCGACCGACCTGCTCTATCACGAGCAGATGCTCGGATGGCAGAACGAGCACGCGAACTTCACCTATCGCACCGCGATCTCGCGCCATCTGGTCGAGGGGCAGAGCCGCAAGCTCTATGTTCAGGACCGACTGAGCGAGGACGCGGGCGAGCTCGCCGGCATGCTCGCTTCCGATCGGACACTGATCTATATCTGCGGCATCGCGGGCATGGAGATCGGGATCTTCCAGACCCTTGCCCGGATGCTCCCCCCCGAGCAGCTCGCCCAGTATCTGACACTGGAACCTGATATTGCGGGTGATATCGACTCATGGGAGCGCCGAATGATCCCGAGAGCGATCAAACCCACCAAACGGGTGTTCCTCGAGGTCTACTGACCCTGTTGGGCACTCCGCACCCGCCGGCATACACTCCGGACGACCACACGAGCTATCCGAGAACAAAGGGCCCCCGCATGAGTATCGCCAACGCTTTGAGACCCCTGATCCTTGCCCTCGCGTTCCTGCTGAGTGCCCCCGGCGCATTCGCGCAGCTGACGGCGAGCCTACCGGGCTCGATCGTGCAGTCGGGCTCGATCAGCGGCGCCGCACGCCAGCAGATTCAGGAGTATGTCGATGCGCTCTCCGGGCCTCTGAACTCCGACGATGTGCGGGACGCTTCCCGCGCCCGCGAGCAGCTTGTGCGTCCGCTCGAGGACCGTGATGTGTCCGTCGCGTTCCGCCAGGCGTATTCCCAGTCGCTCGCGACGATGCTTTCCGCCCAGAGCGATTCGGACGATATCCAGCAGCAGCTGCTCGCACTCCGGCTTGCCGGCGAGCTGGCGACCTCGGACGCCCTCCGCGTTATCCGCAAACACCTGTCGAGCGGGGACAACGGCGTCCGGCTCTTCGCGATCGGGCGCGTCCAGCGGGTCTTCGAGATGACCGCAGCCCACGGCCCGGCGATCTCCTCCACCGAAGCCGCCGAGTTGATCCGTCTCGTCTCCGAGAAGGGCAAGAAGAGCGCGGATCCGATCGAGCTCGACGGGATCGTGCGTGCGCTTGCCGCGGGCTCCGCGCTCCCCGGCGCTGATATGAGCCGACCACGCAATCAATCCATCGGAGCCATCGAAGCGGTGGTCTCCCCCATTCTCCGTGGGCTCAAGCCAAGCGATGATACCGAATCGGGCTACCGGCTCGGGCTGCGGGCCGCCTCGGCGATCACCGCATCGATCAACGATCTGAACTCAACCCCGGACGCGGCGTCGCTCAAAGCATCAATCGGTCTCGCGGGCGACATCCTCTCCGTCCCGCTCCGCCAGATCCTCGCCGGGCAAAGGCTCGAGGGCTCCGAGCGCGAGCTGACCGTCCGCACCGTGCAGTCCGCCGAGGCGTTGCTCTACTTCGCCCGGCGCAAGCAGCCCGGGGGCGGGCAGGTCTCCCAGACCGGCTTCGCCCAGATGATCCAGAAGAAAGAGGACCGTGATTACCGCAACGCCGTGTCGTTGCTCTTCGACGCCAACTCCAAGCTGGTCAGCGAGAACGGGTTTGCCGCCGACCGCTTTGTCACCAAGTAATCCCCACCGGTGTGGAGAACGGAACCCGAGGCACCCGAATCCGGTAAGGTGTTCTTATGAACCGGCTCCTCATCCCGATCGTGCTGCTCGCCGCCCTCGTCGTGGTCGCGCTCCGCGCCGATCGCCCCCAGCCCAAGGCGGACCTCACCTTCGCCAACCTCTCCGAGGTCAACACCCTCGACCCCCAGCGGATGAGCTGGATGCACGATCTCCGCGTCGCTCGGATCCTCTACGAGGGGCTTGTCCGCAACGATGTGCTCTCGGCGGACTTCGCCATCGAGCCCGCCGCCGCCGAATCCTGGTCCGTCTCCGACGACAAGCTCACCTACACCTTCCACATCCGCAAGGACGCGCGATGGTCCAACGGCAAGCCGGTCACCGCGGAGGACTTCCGATACTCCTGGCGCCGCGCGATGCTCCCGGATCTCGTCTCCGACTATGCACAGATGTTCATGCTCATCGACGGCGCCCAGGCGTTCTACGACTGGCGTGCCGAAGCGCTCGACGCATTCGCAGAGCGTGAGTTCGCGTCAACCAGTGAGCAATCACAGGCCGCCGAAGACTTGTGGGACGAGACCGAATCCCGGTTCAACGAGATGGTCAAGATGATCGCGCTCGACGAGCACACACTCGTTATCAAGCTCGAGCACCCGGTCCCCTACTTCCTCGATCTGTGCGCCTTCGCGGTGTTCTGCCCGGTCTATGAGCCGCTCGTTTCGCAGTACGAGCGACCGGACCCGGTCACGGGCCGATTGATCCGCAGACCCGGGTGGACCAAGGGCGGCGTGCTGATCTCCAACGGCCCCTACAAGCTCACCGTCTGGCGCTTCAAACGCGACATGCGGATGGAGATGAACCCGTACTACTGGGGCAAGGACTCGCTCGCATTGCGGACGATCGAGATCCCATCGATCTCTGACCCCAACGCCGCGGTCCTTGCGTATGAGACCGGGGCGCTCGACTGGATCGCGGACAACACCGCGGCATACCGCGGTGATATGGTCGCGGACAAGCTCGCCTTCCGCGCGGAGCACGCCGACCGTGTTGCGGAGCTGCGGGCGGAGGGCTACGACCAGTTCTCGATCGATCGGCTGCTGCCGCAGGACCCGCGGGCGCACACGCACGCGGTGTCGTCGTTCGGGACTTATTTTTACAACTTCAACTGCAAGCCGCGTCTGCCGGACGGTCGCCCCAACCCGTTCGCTGATGCGCGTGTGCGTCGCGCGTTCGCGATGTGCCTGGACAAGAAGACCATCGCCGACGAAATCCGTCGGCTCGGAGAGCCCGTCGCGTCCACGCTCATCCCGCCGGGCTCCATCGGCGGCTACACCTCTCCCAAGGGGCTCAAGAACATCTCCGACGCGAACAACGAAGAAGAACGACAGGCGATCATCGAAGAAGCAAAGGCGCTGCTCGTCGAGGCGGACTACCCGCAGGACTTCGTCGTCACGCTCTCGTTCAACAAGGACGCCGGGCACGATCTGATCGGGCAGGCGATCGCCAAGAGCTGGCAGAAGAACCTCGGCGTGCAGACCCAGCTCAACCAGAAAGAGCTCAAAATCTTCCGCGAGGACCTCAAAAACAAGCAGTATGTCACCGCACGCGCCGGGTGGTACGGCGACTACGGCGACCCCACCACCTTCCTCGACATCAACCATTCCACCGACGGCAACAACGACCGCGCGTACAACAACCCTGTCTACGACGATCTGCTCGCCCACGCCGCCCGCGAGCTTGATCCCACCAAACGCATGGCGATCCTCAGCGAGACCGAGCGGATACTCGTGGAGGAGGATCTGCCGCTGATACCGATCTTTCACTACGCGACGATCTACATGTTTGATGCGCACAAGCTCACCGGGCTCTCCACCCACCCGCGCACAAAGCAGAATGTGTTCCTCTTCGATGTCCTCGGTGACGGCATCGGGCCCGATCTTCCCCGCCCGATGAAACCCGCCAGCAACGAGCACACGGGGGCGCAGCCATGATCGGCATGATCCTCCGCAGGCTCGCGTTCCTCCCGCTGATCCTGCTCATCATCTACACGATCACCCTCGCCCTCGCGTGGGCGGTCCCGGGCAACCCGCTGGAGAACCCCGACAAACGCCCCAAGCCCGAGGTGATCGAGCAGATGAAGAAGCAGTACAACCTCGACTCGTTCCCGAGGTTCTACATCTCCTACCTCGACAGCGCCACCGGGCTCCGTTACGGGCGTGACTGGGCGAGCGGGCGATTGAAAAACGATAGAGAACGCGCCGAGATCGCCGGTTTCCCCCCGCCCACACGCCCGGTGTTCGACTTCGGGCCCTCGCTCGAGTACGACGATCTGACGGTCAACGAGATCATCCGCTCATCACTCCCCGTCTCGATCACCCTCGGTGCGGCGGCGATCCTGATCGCGCTCGTCTTCGGCACCTTCGCCGGCGTCCTCGGCGCGATCCGCCCGAACTCCTGGATGGATCTCATGACACTCTCCGTATCGCTGGTGGGGATCTCGCTGCCGAGCTTTGTGATCGGGACCGTCCTGCTCGTTGTTTTCTCGCTCTGGCTCGGGTGGTTCCCGGTCGCCCAGTGGGGCACGCTGCGGAGCATGGTGCTGCCGTCGATCACGCTCTCGCTGCCGTTCATGGCCTATATCGCGAGGCTCACCCGCATGGGCATGATCGATGTCCTCGGCGCCGACTTCATCCGCACCGCCCGCGCCAAGGGTGCCGCGGAGCACACGGTGCTGCTCAAGCACGCGCTCAAGAACGCCTTCCTCCCGGTGCTCTCGTTCCTCGGCCCGGCGACGGCCCTCGCGATGACCGGCTCGTTTGTTGTCGAGCGTGTCTTCACCGTCCCCGGTATCGGGCAGCACTTCGTCAACGCCGTCCAGAACGGCGACCGCTTCCTCATCATCGGCGTCACGCTCGTCTTCGCGACGATGCTCATCGTCTTCAACCTGATTGTCGATGTGCTCTACCGATGGATCGACCCGCGGATCGTCTGAGTCAGCATCCTGTGCTGTATGCCCCGAGGAACCGGAGCAGATCGAAGATATCAATCGCGCCGTTCTGATCGAGATCGGCGTCCGCTCCATCAGAATCGAATGCATCGAGAAACTGGAAGAGATCGAACAGGTCCACCGATCCATCAAGATTGAAATCCGCGACGCAGCTACCGCTGTCCAACCTCGGCATAAACACGATCACGCCACCATTGATATCCGACGGCGAGTTGGTCTTCATCAGCACGGACTCGAACCCTTCGAACGACCCGCCGAACGCGACGAACAGATCGTGCGCGAAGGAGCCCTCCGTGGTGGAGTCCGCGAGCGAGAAGGTCCCGAACCCCGGGAAGTACACATAGATCCACCCATCCCCGAACGCGCCGAACGGGTCGATCTCCACGCCGTGCTCTCCGTTCCAGTCCGGGCGGATCGCAGTGCGATCTTCCGAGACCGTGTCCCGCACACCGGCACCGACCAGGGGTAAAAAAAGCAAAGGGGTGAGCGTTCTGATAGCCATCATCGTCCTCCTTGACCTCGGGGATACGGCGGTACGCTCCGCAGCCGGATCCCTGTCGGTGCCATGAAAGACGCGAAGTTGTTCCAAGAACATACGATGGCCACAGTTTGGGCCAAAACGCCCAATTCTTGGGCACTTTGACCCTCCATCAGAACCGCGATCCCGCTGAAATTTCCCCAGCTTCACACCCGAATGAAGGGATGCAACTCAGCCCTCGACCGTACACACCCCGAAGGTCGAGCCGGAGAGCACATCGCAGCCGATGAAGTCCCCCACCGCGAAGTCCGACGCCTGCTGCCCCGGAGCGGTCAGGACAAGGTGCACGGGCACCCCCGCGTTGACGGCGAGCGTATTGCTCTCTGCATCCACCGCCAGCACAGTGCCCTGCACGCGATTCGGGGTGCCGGAGATCGGGTCCACGAAGCGTCCACCGGCACCCGAAACGGTCACCTTGCGGGCGTTGAGATGGATCACGCAGAAGAGCTTCTTGCCGACCCTCGCGCGGGCCTCCTCGGCGTCGCAGTCGTCCGCGGGCTCCAGAAAGATCTTGTAATCAGTATTGGAGAACCCGAGCACCGCATACGCGGGCTTGCTGCCCTGGGCTTCACGGAACTCGAGCACCTTGGCTCGGGCAAGGTCGGCGGGGATCACGGTGGTCGGTGCGGGGTCAAGCATGCCCAAGAATAGCACGCATCGGCTCAGTCTGCCGTCCCGGTCAGCGCCGGGCGGGGCACATCGCGTCCCCGCTCGCCCATCTTCAGGAAGTTCCAGAGCATCACCACCCCAGCCGGCGTCATGAAGCTCTCCGGGTGGAACTGCACGCCTTCTAGGGGGGCCTTGGATTCGTCCGCCCAGACGCGCCGGAGCCCCATGACGACCTCGACCTGCTCGCCTTCGATCTCGTCGTGGCACCAGGCGCTGACGCTCCACCCGTTGCCTTCCGCATCCGTCCCCTCGGGCACCGTGTTGCGGCGGACAACCAGCGAGTGGTACCGCGCGACCTCGGTCGGCGATTCGATCCCGGCGAAGAGTCCCTGCCCATCATGAGCGACCATAGAGGTCTTGCCGTGCATGAGCAGATTATGTCGCTCGACGATCATCGCGTTGCGGTCGGCCATGCACTGGTGCCCGAGGCAGACGCCGAGCATCGGGATCCGCCCCGCGACATGCTCGATCACATCCCCCGAGACCCCCGCCTCCTGCGGCGTGCAGGGCCCGGGGGAGACGATCACATGACTCGGAGGCCTGCCGTCGTCGAGCGTGTCGATCTGCTCGGCAGTAATCTCGTCGTTGCGGACGACGACCAGGTCCCGTCCGGGCGCGAGGGACCGGTCGATCTCGCCGAGGCGCTGGACGAGGTTCCAGGTGAACGAGTCGTAGTTGTCGATGAGCAGGATCACGCGGTGATCGTAGCCGCATTCGCTCCTAAGATTCCCGAGCATGGACCAGCCCAAGCCCTACGAGATCGTCGCGTTCTACAAGTTCACCCAGTTCGACCGGGTGGAGGCGTTCCTGCCCGCGCTCAAGCAACGCATGCTCGACCTCGATGTGCTCGGAACCGTCCTGCTCGCAAGCGAGGGCATCAACGGCACGATCTCCGGGAAGCCCGGAGCCATCGCCGAGGTTCTTTCGTTTATCCGAGCGGAGCCTTGCTTCGCGGATCTGGAGCACAAGTCGAGCTACGCGGACACCCATGTGTTCAACCGTGTCCGCGTGAAGCACAAGCCCGAGCTAATCTCGATCGGCGCGGAGGTCGACCCGATCGACGGCGTCGGCACCTATGTCGAGCCGCAGGAGTGGAACGAGCTCATCGCGGACCCCGATGTGGTGCTGATCGACACCCGCAACGACTACGAGGTCCACGCGGGGACCTTCGAGGGCGCGGTGGACCCGAGGATCAAGCGGTTCCGGGATCTCCCGAGCTATCTCGATGAAACACTCGACCCCGCGGAACACAAAAAGGTCGCGATGTTCTGCACGGGCGGTATCCGCTGCGAGAAGTCCACGGCCTACCTCAAGGCAAAGGGCTTCGACGAGGTGTTCCACCTCAAGGGCGGGATCCTCAAGTACTTCGAGGAGATCGATCCCAAAGAGAGCAAGTGGAACGGCGAGTGCTATGTCTTCGACGAACGCGTCGCGGTCGATCACGAGCTCGCCCCGAGCGACACCTTCGCGAGCTGCCCGAACTGCGGGCACCAGCTCACGACCAAGTCCCGCTGCCACCCGGCGTACCGACCGGGCCGGCGGTGCGCGTTCTGCGCAGAACAATCCCCCGGCAACTCACAAGAAAAACGCCCCGGGCTTTGACCCCCGGAGCATTCTCTCCCCACTGCGTGGTGCCCATCCCTGGGCGTGTTCTGTCAGGCGGCGTCGCGCATCCACGCGGTGCCCGCGATCCCGTCGCGCGTCACCAGGAACAGTTCCTTGGTGATCGGGTAGGGAAGCCGCTCAAAGTCCTCGTCCACGCGGGCACGCAGACGGGCGACAAACTCGTCGGGCTCGCAGCTCAGCGCGATGAACATATCACGCGCCGGCGTCGCGACATAGAAGTCCGCGCCGAGGTGCGGCGAGAGCTTGGAATGCAGATCGTCGAGCAGCAACCGGGCGGCGTCATAGCCGTCCTGCTCCGCGACGATGACCGCTTTCCCGCCCTCTGCGGATTCGATCACCTGCATCTCCAGCTCGGGTGCGTAGAGATCAAGATTCTCGCGTGCGAGCTCCTCGAGATCATCGATGGTCACACCCCAGCGGACAAGCTGCTCGGTCGTAATGCTCACCGTCATATGCGGCATATCCATCACGAACACGATCACCGTGTCGTTCACGAACGGCACATGCGCGACTAGCTCCTCGGAGAGGTGCTCAAAGATCGAGATCGGCTGCACGCGGGGCATGATCCGGGCTTTGACCTGGTCGAAGGACGCGTCGGACATCTCGATGTGCTCGCCGAGGAACATCTGGTCGAGGAAGTGCTCGACGATGTCGGACCCGCGTTCGGGCTCGTGGGCGACCATGCGGAGGAGGTTCTCGAGGTCGAGTCGGCGGCCGTTGACCAGAAGCTCCTGGGTCGAGACCCGGTCGATCTTGAGCCCGGGCTGCATGCGTCGGAGCAGCTTCTCGACCTGCTGGGCGAATGCTTCGGGTTCCTTGGGCATGGATGCCATGTCGATTCCTCCGTGATACCGCGGGTGCGGTGGATCTGCGAATGGCCCATGCCGGTCGCTGAAGAGGATTTCGGCGCTCCGCCGGGACGGATGAACGCGGATCGAGGCGGAGGGGGCCCGAGCGGGTCAAGGTGGCCCGGAGGGGCGGGCCGCGCGGGTTGGCGCGGTCAATAACGCTCGGGGAAGGTCCGAAGGGCCCGGGGGGCGTTCGTCCGGGTGGTGTTCTGGGACCATTTGGCAAACCACGATCGAGCGGGTAGAATCCGGGCCTGCATGGGGACACGGCACCCCGCGTGTGTGACGCGGGGGTTGGCCGGGCAGACCCATGCACAGAGCGGAGACGAAGCTGTGACCGAACAGGAAATCGAAGCAAAGGTGATCGACATCGTTGCAGAGCAGATGGGCGCGGATAAGAGCAAGATCACCCGCGAGACCCGCTTTGTTGAGGACCTCAACGCCGACTCGCTGGACACCGTCGAGCTCGTGATGGAGTTCGAGGACGAGTTCGAGACCTCGATCCCCGACGACCAGGCGGAGAAGATCCTCTCGGTCGGCAACGCGATCGAGTTCATCGCTCAGCACGGCTCGAAGTAATCGAATCCAAGACCGACCCACACGAAGACCCCGCTGACCCCGTGTTGGTGGGTCTTTCTGATGATCCAGCGGATCAACCCCAGAGTACACCATGAGCAGCAACACCCCCAAGCGGGTCGTCATCACCGGATACGGCGCCCTCACCGACCTCGGGCACTCCGCCCAGGAAACTTGGGACGCGATGCGCGAGGGACGATCCGGGATCCGTCTCACCGAGCACGAGGGCTTCGACAAGCACGAAGGCTGGACCGTGCGGATCTCCGGGCAGGTCCGCGACTGGGATCCCGGGAGCATCCTCGACCATCGCGAGGCGAGGCGGCTTGATCGGTGCGCACTGCTCGGGCTCGGGGCCGCTCAGGAAGCGGTTACCCACTCCGGGTGGGACCCGAACTCGGGCGAGCCCACCCGGCACGGGTGCGTGATCGGCTCGGGTATCGGCGGGATCTCCGCGACCGAGGAAGCCGTCGCGGTCATGCACACGAAGGGGCCCTCGCGGATCAACCCGTTCACGGTGCCCAAGCTCATGGTCAACTCCGTCGCGGGCAATATCTGCATCCGCTTCAACCTCCAGGGGCCCGCGACCACCCACGCCACCGCGTGCGCCTCGTCCGGGCACGCGATCGGCGATGCGATGAACTACATCCGCTCGGGCAAGGCGGATGTCATGATCGCCGGCGGCGCCGAAGCGGCGGTCACCCCGCTCTGCATCGGCGCGTTCATGACCATGAAGGCGCTCTCGACACGCAACGACGACCCGGAGACCGCCTCCCGCCCGTTCGACCAGGGACGCGACGGGTTCGTGCTGGCCGAGGGTGCGGCGTGCTTCGTGCTCGAATCGCTCGAGCACGCGCAGGCACGCGGCGCAACGATCTACGCCGAGCTCGTCGGTGCGGCCAACTCCTGCGACGCCGGCCACATCACCGCCCCGGACCCGGGCGGACGCGGCGCCAAGCACGCGATGCAGTGGGCGATGGACGACGCCGGGCTTGAGCCCGATGTGATCGACTATATCAACGCGCACGGGACCTCGACCCCGCTCGGAGACGCCGCGGAAGTCGCGGCGGTCAAATCCCTCTTCGGGAACCGCGCCACCAAGGGCGGCGGGCTCGTGATGAGCTCGACCAAGTCGGTCCACGGGCACTGTCTTGGTGCCTCGGGCGCGGTGGAGCTCATCGCGTGCATCCACGCGTGCAAGGACGGGATCATCGCACCAACAATGAACCTCGAGAACCCGGACGAGGGGTTCGATCTGGATCTCGCGCCAAACAAGGCCGTCGAGATGCCGGTGAAGTACGCGATGAACAACACCTTCGGGTTCGGCGGGCTGAATGTCTCGCTGATCTGCGCCCGCTACGACGGGTGATCTGTCCGCCTTCCGGGGCTGGCATACGGCTTGCGAAACCCACACCAAGTTCATCCCCGGGTGCCGATACAGGTGTATCGGGGCGCAGGGATTGCCGATGGTGTGCATATGAAGACCGATCTGAAGTCGATTCTTGCCCTTGAGGTCCCGCTGGTGGTCGTGCTCGGCGAGCGGACCATCGCGCTGCGTGATGTGATCAGCTGGGTGCCGGGCTCGATCTTCGAGATCCCCAAATCCGCCGAGGAGGACCTCGATATCCGGATCAATGACCGGGCGATCGGGCTCGGATCCGCGGTCAAGATCGGGGAGAACTTCGGGATCCGCGTCAACTACATCGGCAACCCGAAACAACGGATCCTCGCGATGGGCGAGCAGCCTCCCCAGGATGATTTCGTTGATGAGAGCGGGATGTCCGCCGACGAGATCGCGATGGCGTTGCTCGAGGGGCAGCTCTAGTTTTTCGCCTCATTTCCGGGCAATCCGTCCTATGATCGCCCATGAGCACCATCGCAACCCCCACCGCCGTCCTTGAGTCTTTCAACCCTTCCACCGGCGAATCCGTCGGCTCGGTCCCGGTCACCCCGGTCTCCCAGGTCGGCACCATCATCGCCCGAGCCCGCGAGGCGTCTGCCGCCTGGTCAAACCTGACCGCCCAAGAGCGGGCGGACATCCTCAAGCCCGCGGCGAAGGTCTTCGCGGATCGTGCGGAGGAGTTGGGCCTGCTGCTGACGCGTGAGCAGGGCAAACCGCTCGCCGAGGGGATCGGGGAGGTCAACGCCTGCGGGGCCCGTCTTGAGTCCGAGCTCGATGAGATTGTCAGAGCGATCCAGCCCGAGATCCTCCGCGATGAGGGTGTTCAATCGACCATCCACTACGATCCCTACGGCGTGTGCGCCTCGATCACCCCCTGGAACTTCCCGATCCTGATGCCGCACTCGACGGTCATCCCCGCGCTCGTCGCGGGCAACACGGTGGTCCTCAAGCCCAGCGAGCAGACCCCGCTGATCGCCGACGAGTATGTCAAGGTGCTCAACCAGTTCCTGCCTGAGGGTGTGCTCCAGATCATCCACGGCGAGGACGACCAGGGCAAAGCACTCGTTGCCGGGGATGTCGACCTGATCGCATTCACCGGTTCCAAGACCGCCGGTCAGCACATCATGGGCAGCGCCGCGAAGGGGCTCAAGCGGGTAATCCTCGAGCTTGGATCCAAGGACCCGTGCATCGTGCTCGAGGGTGCGGATCTTGAGAAGGCAGCCGCGTTCGCCGCACGAAACTCGTTCCGCAACTGCGGGCAGGTGTGTGTCTCCACCGAGCGGATCTATGTGCAGGACTCGATCAAGGACCAGTTCCTCGCCAAGCTCACCGAGGAGGCCAGGAACTACCCGATCGGCGACGGGCAGGAAGAATCCACCGCCATCGGCCCGATGGTGATGAGCGAGCAGAAGGCCCATGTGCTCCGCCAGGTCGAGGACGCCAAGAGCAAGGGCGCGCGGGTAGTCGCGGGCGGCAGCGAGCACCCGGGCAACTTTGTCGAGCCGACCATCCTCGACGGCGTCGACCACACAATGGACATCATGACCGTCGAGACCTTCGGCCCGATCGCGTGCGTGCAGTCCGTCAAGGACGGCAACGAAGCCGTGTCGCTCGCGAACGACACGGAATATGGT
This sequence comes from Phycisphaerales bacterium, assembly GCA_020427745.1. Lineage (GTDB taxonomy): Bacteria > Planctomycetota > Phycisphaerae > Phycisphaerales > UBA1924 > UBA1924. Next base: position 14,807 of record JAGQOC010000048.1, read on the forward strand.
CTCGGTGCGGTGATCTTTGGTGATGAAGAAACCGCCCGCAAGCTGAGCCGCAAGCTCACCGCCGGGATGATCGGTGTGAACCGCTCGATCGGCGGCGCGTCCGGGATGCCCTGGGTCGGCGCCCGGCAGAGCGGGTACAGCTACCACTCGGGCCCGCACGGGCACCGCCAGTTCTGCCAGCTGCGCGTGGTGAGCACGAACGAGGGCTAAGCGTCGGCGGGTTTCTCGGGCACACGGAATGCGATCGTGTACTGAAAGCCGTAGACCGGGTACTGCACCTGGACACGGTGTGTCCGGATACTGCTGATCGGTCGCCCGGTTTTCTTGCAGAGATACTCGATCATCCGCGTGTACTTGGGGAACTCGGTGATGCCCAGATTGGCGCCGCCAATGCCGAGATCCACAATGCGGTCGTCGGTGCGGATGCGGTCCACATCCCGCTTCGGGTCCTCGATGTCCGCGCCGCCCCGAGGCATCGTGTTGTAGATGAACAACTCGGGCTTGATGCCCGCGAACACATCGTCGCAGAGGATCACATCGCTCACGAGTGTGATGACCGGGATATCCGGGATCACTGTCGTGCCGCGCATCGTGCGTCCGTTGCTCGCGTAGCGGTTGGACCCGTTCGGGATCGAGACCTCCGCGAACATGTCGTAGAGCGCCGACTTGCCCGCGATGTCGGGCTCAAAGGTGTTGATGATCTGCCCGTTCTCCTGGTGCACACTCAGCGGCGCCGGGCGGTAACGGAAGAACGATCCGAGCGCACCCTCCGCACGCTGCGGCGACTGGCGAAGCGTGACATGCTCGGGCGGGACGCCATAGACAAAGCGGACAGGCGATTCCGGGCGGAGCCGACGGAGCCCCGAGGTCCCGTGGATCGTGAAGATATCGATCCCGCTGGGGTTCTCGCGGTTGGGGACGAGCATCATGGTCGTGAGCCAGAGCTTGCTCTGGGCCCCGACGATCTGGCTCATGCCCTTGTAGACCTCGTAACGGCTGGACTGCTCGAACTTCTCGCGTGCCTGCTCGTTCTTCCCGCTCAGCGCTGCGTTGAAGGCCGAGCGTGTCCCGTATCGCCCGCGGATCAACGCATCGAACTCATCGATCGCGCGCAGCGCGACGACAACCTGTGCCTCATCCACGCCGCCCTGTCGGCTCGCGCGGACAATACTGCGGATCGTCTCCGGGCCGGGGATCGAGGTCAGCATCTCCGATGGTTCGGGCTTCTTCAACGCCCCCATCGTTCGGCTCACCATCACCCTCGAGAGGTCGAGCGCTCGCGAGACCTCCGTCGGGCTCGACCCCCCCACCGAGAGCCCGTCGAAGACCGCTTTCAGCGCTCGCCGCATCTCCTCGGCGATCACTTCCGGCTCGCGGTTTGTTTCGGTGACATGCGTCATGCGATAGTCGGCCTCGGAGTCCTGAGAATCCTGGTCTGAATACGGAGCGTCCCAACCGCGATCGTACCATAAATCTGAGAAAATGTCATCAATATCTCCAATTTGTTATTTATTACAACTCAAATCGGGATACACTCGCAAAAATCATGGACCGGAAATCGCCATGAACAGGTAGGATTCAGTCACTAGGAGGTCGTCATGCCGAATACCGCATCATCCGGGCTCACCCGCTCCGGGATCACGCTTCTTCTCGCACTCTGCGGGCTCGCCAGCTCCGCGCACGCTCAGTGGTCGGACGATTCGACCATGCATGTCACCGTTGCCGACGGCGCCGGTGAGCAGGTCCAGCCCAAGGTCGCCGCCGCCCCGGATGGCGGGTCCTATGTGAGCTGGTACTCCTCGCAGACCGGGTACGATGTCCGCCTCCAGCGTCTTGATGCCTCGGGCAACGAGATGTGGGCGCACAACGGCATCCTGATCGCCGATCGTGGGTTCTCCTCGACCCAGGACTACGACCTCGCGGTGGACACGAGCGGGCACGCCGTGCTCGCCTTCCGCGATGACCGATTCGGCGGCACCAAGATCACCGTCCAGCGCGTCGCGCCCGACGGCAGCACCCCGTGGGGCGCCAACGGTGTGCAGTTCGGAAACGGGACCGACTTTGTTGCCTCGCCCGACATCGCCATCACCAGCGAGGGCGGCAGCGTCGTCGCGTGGGGCAACGACGCCGAGACACGCCTGGCCGGGCTCGGAGCCGACGGCAGCGTCCAGTGGAACTCCACCATCGCCCACCCGACCGGCGGCACAGCGCTCGTCGCGTCCATGCACGGCGCGGACAACGGATCGGTCATCATCTCCTGGGTCCAGTATGTCAGCTTCCTCGGTGCCAAGCATCTCTACGCGCAGAAGATCGACAACGCCGGCGCAGAGGCATGGGCGTCACGCGTCGCGGTCTACGACGGTGGATCGCTCCAGTTCGGCAACTTCCCCGAGTTCATCGGGGATGGGTTCGGCGGCGCCCTCTTCTCCTGGTACGACACCGCCAACGGGCTCAATGTCTACGCACAGCGGCTCGCAAGCGACGGCACCGAGATGTACCCGCACAACGGCGCGAGCGTCTCCACCAATCCCCGCGAGCGGGTCGCCCCCACCATCGCGTTCTACCCCGAGACGGGGCTCACCGGTGTTGCGTGGGTTGAGCTCGACAACAACCAGGGCAGCTCCGGAATCTACGCCCAGATGCTCGACGCGTCCGGCAACCGCATGCTCGGCGACTCGGGCGTCGTCGTCTCCCCGATCGATTCCAACGAGTCGGGAACCCCCAACGCCCACATGCTTCAGGGAAACCTCGCCGTGATGTGGATCGAGAACAACGGCGTGTTCGGTCAGGACCGCGTGCTCGCACGCGGGATCGACGCGATCGGCGGCGATGCGTTCAGCACGGTCGAGATCGCCTCCGATCTCGCGTACCGCGCACGGCTGACCAGCTCACTCAACTACGACCGTGACAATGTCATCGCGGCGTGGCAGATCGGGGACTTCGGGGTCGCGGATATCGAAACCCACAACCTCAACCCCGACGGCACCATCGGCGCCGCCGCGGACTGCCCCGCGGACTTCACCGGGGATGGTTCGCTCGACATCTTCGATGTCTTCGCGTTCCTCGATGCGTTCAACTCGATGGACCCGTCCGCGGATTTCACGGGCGACGGCTCGTTCGACATCTTCGATGTCTTCGCCTTCCTTGACGCCTTCAACGCGGGCTGCCCGTAATCGGTCGGTTTGCCTGGAACAAAGAAAACCCCGGTTTATGCCGGGGTTTTTCATTTCGCATGGACGGTGCTCGCTATTGCACCAAACCCTTGGTCAGCCGCATGAACGCGGTCTCGAGGTTGACGGGTTCTTCCTGGAAGTGCGTGACGCGGAAGCCGTTGTTGATGAGCACATTGGGGATATCGGTGTAGTTGCCGCCCATGCGGTCGTCGTAGTGTGCGTGGAGCATGCGTTCGGAGCCGCCGCCCAGCGCGGTGCCGTCGCCCTGGACGATGGAGACCTTCTCGATGCCCGGCATGGTCTGGAGGACCTTGCCGGCGTCCTCGATGCGTTCGGCGACGCCGACATGGATGACATGCCCGACCTTCGCGCGTCGGAGGATCTCGTCGACCGAGCCGTTGAAGAGCAGCTGCCCCTTTTCGATGATCCCGACAGTATTACAGAGCTCGGCGAGCTCGTGGAGGATGTGGCTGGAGATCAGGATCGTCTTGCCCATCCGCTTGAGTTCTTTGAGCAGCTCGCGGATCTCGATGCGTGCACGCGGGTCGAGACCCGACGCGGGCTCGTCCATCAGCAGCACCTTGGGATCGTGCAGGAGCACGCGGGCGATCGACAGGCGCTGCTGCATGCCGCGGCTGAGAGAGTTGACCTCCGCGGTCTGCTTGTAGGTCAGGTCGGTGAGCTCGAGCACATCGCCGACGACCTTCTTGCGCTGCATCCCGTTGATGTTGTACGCCGCGGCGAAGAACTCGAGGTACTCGTGCACGACCATGTCCTGGTACGCGCCCATGAAGTCCGGGACATACCCGATCAGCGGGCGGATCTGACGGTTCTGGTACCCGATGGTCATCCCCGCGACCTGCGCCTGACCACTGGAGGGCTTGAGCAGCGTCGCGAGGATCTTGATCGTTGTCGTCTTGCCCGCGCCGTTGGGCCCGATGAACCCGAAGCAATCACCCTCGTTGATAGTGAGGTTGAGCGAGTTGAGCGCCGCGAGCTCGCCGTAGCGTTTGGTCAGGTTGATGGTCTCGATCATCGGCATGTCAGGGTGCTCCGTCTTCCGTGGCGTCCGGCTGGGACTGGGTGGACTCGCCGGGGAGGTACATCGTTGGAGGCTCGGGCGTGAGCGGGTAGATCCACGCGACGATCGTCGTGCCGGAGGCCTCAATCGCACGCCCATCCACATAAATCGGCGCGGGGATGCCCTCGGCGGACGCGTCTTCCTTGGTCACTTCCACGGCACCCAAGATAATCACGCAGGGCTGCGTGAACCATCGCCCGAGATCCCATCCGTGCAGCATCCGGCGCTGCGCGACGCGATCGCCGACGGTGTCGTTCTGAACGCCGTAGTTAGGCGGCTCAAACTGCGAGAGCATCCGTGCGGCGATCAAACGATCGATCAGCGGCGCAGCGCGGACGGTATCGATCCCAGTCGCGTCCTCGCCCTTGCGGACAGCGCTGGCGAAATAGGAATCACGCACGATCTGCCGGTTGGTCCCGATCGGCGCGGTGACCGACGCGAGATCCATATCAACGCCCGGCTCCCAGCGGTCCTCGTCGAAGATCGGCGCGTAGACCGAGACCCGCGAGATGCTCCGGCGCGTGAGCTCCTGACCCGGAGCCAGGACGCGGTTCTGCCCGTGGACGACCAGCACAAGCACATCCGTCATCGGCGCGGGCAAGCCGTGACGGACCAGACCCGAGACCAGACGCCCATCGGTCGTAATCACCGGCTCGCCGAGATCCCCGACTCCACCCACCGGTGTCGGCATCGACCAATCGGTGGTGCCCACCCAGTCGGCGCGAAAATCCTTGACCGTCGCACGAGTCGGGACACGCAGCGAACTCGGATCGCGTGACTCGACGCGGTAGCCCGTGTTGTCCGGGTAGCCCTCGGCGAGCCCGCCCGAGGTTGCCGGCGCTGCCCATGGCGCCAGCAGCCGACCGGAAACGGGGTCCTCGGTCGTGCTGTCCGGTGCATCGAGCGAGACCTCGGAGGAGCCGTACGCGGGCAGCATCACACTCATCCAGCTCCGCCCGCGTGCGAGGCCCTGCCCGTGGACCTGCTCAAGCAGGGTGAGGTGCGAGATGTTTTTGGTCTTCGGGCGTAGCGCCGTCGCGCCCATCCACGCGATCGCGGTAAACACCGCCGTCGCGCCGACGAACGCGACCCATGCGTGGTGCTGTTTGGACCTTGCTTTGAGCGCGAAGAACCCGCCCGGTCCGGCAACGATCCAGTAGAGCGCGAACACAAGCAGCCCGAACAGCACGCCCTGCACCGCTCGCCCGGTCTTGGCGATCGCGCCCTCGACGCCTGTGTCAAACAACCGGATCGGTCGATTCCCCGCGTCGCCCTTCTCCTGCTCGGTCATCTGGTCAATCCGTTTGACCTGCCCGCGCATCCCGAGCACGCGGTGCCAGAACGATTCGACATCGGGGAGCCCCACGCGTCGGAGCTCACCGTGGGTGAGGTCCAGACCCACAACGGTGACGAACCCGGAGCCGAACGATCTGCGGATGACCACGCACCCGCCGTCCTTGCCGCGGAGGATGGGCATCGCCTCGCCCGGGAGCGCCGCGTCCGCGGGGGTAAAGATCTGCACCGCGGTATTGGTCGGGAGCTCGATGTCCGCGGATTCCGTGATGAGCGCGCGGTACTCGTCCATATCCACGCCCTCACGCCTCTCCGGGCGATTGATCACGGGCAGAAGCGAACGCAGCGGGTGCTGGGTAGAGAACCACGGATCACCCGAGGGCGGGAGCAGGATCACCAGGTGCCCGCCATCGGCGACCCATGTGCGGATCGCGCGGGCCTTCTCCGGCGTAAGCCGATTCGGGTCCGATCGCGCGATCGTGGATTCGGTCCAGACAATTGCGTCCAGCGCCATCAGCCCCTGCCAGCGATCGGGGAGCGTGTCGATGGTCAGCCCGGCGGCGGGGAGCGTCAGTTCGTGCCCGAACGGGGCCCACGAACGCTGGTTAATGTTCACACTGTACTGATTCAGCCCCGCCTGGTTCGCGCCGACGACCCCGATGAACCCGATGGTCGGATTCGCGGCAGGAGCCGTAATCTGGGTGCGCCCGAGCAAGCGACCCGCGCGATAGCCCAGCGGGTTGCTCTCCGTGATCGCGGTCTCGATCGCTTCGTATGCCCGGACCTCGTAGCCGTCCCCCGAGGCGTCGCGGAACGGGAGCCAGCCGTAGAGCCAGTAGCTCAGGGTCTGTCCGGGGCTCGCGGTGACCACGCGATCGTACTGTGTCTCATCGCCATCGGCATCACGGATCGGGATCCGGAGGATGATGCTGCGGGGTGCGGAGCCGTTGTCGAAGAGGTTGAGCTGGATCCCGGCCCAGTCGCCGAGCCTCGCCGTCCCCCCCACGCCGAAGCTGGTCACCTTGAGGGAGACCTCCTCATCCGCGTTCGCTGGGCCGAAGTCGGTGCCCGTCTGGGCCCGGAGCGTCGTCGAGCCGAGCATGACCACCAACACCGCGATGCACACTGCCCAGAACCGATTCAACGCGTCGTCCTCCGTTCGCCCGCTCGGGGCGCAACATTGTTCCCACATTGTACGGCTCACCCCCGCCACGGGTGCGTTGGGCACAAGTTCTCGGCCAATTCAACCGATGGAGACCCAGATGATCGAGTTCCCCGCGGGCATCCTGATCGTGATCTCCTTGGCCATTGGGGCGAGCGTTGTCTCGATGCTCCATGTCTTCTCGTGCGTGATGAAGCACGAGGTCACACTGCACGATCTCCGCAATCGGGTCGAGAAGCTCCACAACGACTACGCCCTCCACCTTGCCCGCATGAGCGGCGAAGTCCCGCACGAATCCGATGTCGAGATCATCGATGACGAAACGGGAGAGCCGGTCGAGCCCGTGGGGACCCTTCCAGAGCCCGATCTGCAAGCTACGCAGGCCGCGTAACTTAGAGAGCCCGGAGTTCCTCGATCAACGCCGCGTGCGAGCGGGTGCCCATCCGGAAGCAGTCCAGCTCGAACTTCTCGTTGGGTGAGTGGACCCGGTCGTCCTCGAGCCCGAATCCCATGAAAATCGTCTCCAGCCCGATGGTCTCCTTGAGGAGCCCCGCGACCGGGATCGAACCACCCGATTTGATCATCGCCGGCGGGTTCGTGCACGCCCGGGCGATCGCCCTGCGGGCGGCCTGGAGCGGGACGGAATCCGTGGCGCAGGTCGCCGGGGCGCCCCCGCCGTGGTCGTGGAACTCCCATCGGCATCCGGGTGGGGTGCGGGCTTCGAGCCAGGCGAAGAACGACTTGGCGATTGTCTCCGAGTCCTGGTCATCCACCAAACGGAACGAGACCTTCGCGCTGGCCTTGGCGGGGATGACGGTCTTGGCCCCGGGCCCGGTGTACCCCCCGATGATGCCGTTGATATCGCAGGTCGGGCGCGCCCACTCGCGTTCGATGGAGTTGAACCCCTTCTCTCCGATATTCGCATCCGGGCCGAGCCCGATGCCGCGGAGGGCTTCTTCTGCATCCACGCCGAGCTTCTTCCATTCGTCGCGTTCGCTGTCGGTCAGCTCGCGCACGCCATCGTAGAACCCAGGGATGG
>JAGQOC010000249.1 GCA_020427745.1 Phycisphaerales bacterium
CAGCGGGCTCGGCGCGGTCGTCGGCGCGACCAAAGCACGCGATGCGCGGGCGCTCCGCGCCACGATGCCCGACCAGATGTTCCTCGTGCCGGGGGTGGGGGCGCAGGGCGGCTCCATCGGGGATGTCCGCGAAATGGTGCGCACAAACGCGGACTCCGTCGGAACGCTCGGCGTCATCGTGAACAGCTCCCGCGCAATCAACTACGCGACGCCCGAGCCCGGGCAGTCCTTCCGGGACGCGATCCACGAGGCCGCCGTCTCATTCGCGGCGGATCTTCGCTCGCTCAACACATAGCTCAGCACATAAAAGAGGCCGCAGGGGAATCAAGTTCCCGAGCGGCCTCTCTCTTGCCCGTTGCGATCCAAACAGCATCCAGAAAACAAAGTTGTGGGTCAGTACACAAGCAACGGGGTTTGTTTCATTCTCATTTACCGACGGCGGCGTGAGGCCACCAAGCCGCCAAGCCCGAGCATGGCGAGGGAAGACGGCGAGGGGGTGACGAGCATCCCATCAGCGGACGCGTTGAGCAGATCGATGCTCGCCGCGTCGGAGAACCACTCGGGCATCTCGACGAGGAAGCTGATCGCCCCGATGTACTGTCCGTCCGGGGTCGCCCAGGCGCCGCTGGTGCCCTCAAACAGCCCGTCTCCGGCATCGTTGTACGAGGCGCTCGAGATGTACCCATCAAAGAACCCGAATCCGAACTGGTAGCTCCAGGTCCCCTCGAACGAGCCCGAGAGCACATCGCCGTCGTAATCGCGGATCACAATCCGCCCGCTGGTCGCGTCGGCGGAGTTGGCGGTGATGTTGCTCAGATCCATGCGGAAGTTGACATCCGCGAAGTTCTGCACACCGATCAGCCCGGACTCAAAGGTCGCCGAAGACGGTGCCACAGTGTGATCCGTGACATCCCCGCCTGTGGGCAGCGATCCCAGCGAGAGCGCGTGGAAGGTCTGCCCGTCCCAGCTCGCGTTGAGATCAGTGAACCCGAAGGTTGAAACAAGTGATGCCTCGGCGACCCCGGCGACGCTCAGCATGGCGACGGCGGTCAAAGCAGTATGTATACGCATAGACAGATCTCCTCCAGATCGAGAGTCAAACCCGAAATGGGCATTGGCTCACACTTGAAGAGGTACACCGGATTCCCAAAAGTGCCAGTGAATCGGAGATTTTCGGACGCTTTTCCCTCGATTCTTCGGGTTCCTGATCGCGTGAGGGTTGCAGATATCGGAGGAGAAATGGGAACAAAATACAAACAAACATGGTAAAAAGTCCCACATTATGGGGGTAACAAGGAGAAATTTCGCTTTCGATAGGGGATTTTGCCTGAAGCGGTCAAATTGTCGTATTTGATCGGGCAAATTCTCGATACGATGCACCTGTCCGCTACGGGTCTCCGTGGGTTGCGGATCTGACCAGTGAGATCGGTCAGTACATTGGTGAGAGAGAAAAGAGAGAGCCATGAAATACACGCTAATCACTGCTGCCGCGATCTTCGCCGGCGCCGCACAAGCGGGCGGGATCTACACCGAAATCGAGAGCAACGACTCGATCGCGACTTCCAACTTCATCGGCGCGTTTAGTGCGCCCGGTGGCTCCGTCGCGGTTGATGCCGTGCTCAGCCTGGATGATGTCGATTGGTACGGGTTCAGCGTCAGCAACACAGCAACGCTCTCGTTCTTCGCATCGTTCTCCAACGGTCTGGGCGCGGACGGCGTGATGCAGATCGTTGACAGCACCGGCGATGTCCTCGCGTTCGACGACGACAGCGGTGTTGGTCTGCTCCCCGCAATCCAGATCTCGAACCTCGCCGCGGGCACCTACTACCTGTCCGTGGGCGGCGGCGGCGGCGCGAACAACACGGGGCAGTACGACCTCACGGTGCGAATCGTGACCCCGATCGGCGACATCCCCGGGCGCATGATGGCGCTCAAGATCGGCGACCCGCAGTGGCAGGTGAGCGACTTCGTGCAGTTCACGGGGCCGCTGGACGCCGCGGCGGCGGTGCCCTTCTCGGTCGGCCTGAACCCGCTCTTCAACCCGATGCACAGCCCCGCGACGGGCACCGGCCTCGGCGTGCTCATGACCACCGATACGCCGCACCTGACCGACTACTCGGTCGAGCTGAGGACGGCGATGGGCATGCGCGGCAAGGCGAACGGCGCGACCTTCCCCGCGGCGGACATCATCGACCCCGGCGCGATGTACGTCGGCTTCTCGATCAGCCCGACCGCCACCGCGACCACCGGCAGCAGCGGTGACTTCATGGACGGCCCGATCCTGCCCCAGAGCGTGTACCCGCTCGCGATCGAGCTCGACTTCGAGGTCGGCGGCATGGCCATCCCGGAGCTGCACACCGAGTACACCATCGTCTACGGCGGCGGCAGCTCGGTGGACGGGTCCAGCCACGAGCACGCCTTCGCGGCCGTGCGCGCCAACGCGGGCACGCCCCCCGCGGACCTGGTCGCCGACTACTCGTGGGAGTACACGGTCCTCGACAGCAACAGCGAGGGCTACACGTTCAGCATCCCCTTCACCCTGCAGTAGCCCGGGTCCCCCTCCCCTGCCCGGGCTTGACGCC
>JAGQOC010000250.1 GCA_020427745.1 Phycisphaerales bacterium
AGTGCGAGATCCAGCTCTCCTACGCGATCGGCGTCGCGGAACCGACCTCTGTCTTCGTCGAGACCTTCGGCACCTCGAGCGTGGACGAGAGCAAAATCTCCGACGCGATCCGCAAAGTCTTCCCGCTGACCCCCAAGGGGATCATCGAGACCCTCGATCTCCGCAAGCCGATCTACCGCAAGACCGCACGCCACGGGCACTTCGGTCGTCAGCCCGCCCAGGCCGACGGACTGAGCTTCTTCAGTTGGGAGAAGACCGACAAGGCCGACGCGCTCAAAGCCGCCGTCGAATCCTGCTGCACCGCGTCGGTCTAACGATACAGACCGTGCTTGAGGATGTACTCCTGAACACCCGGGTCGAGCCCCTCGATCCGGGTTTTTCGTTGCGCATCATCGGCGAGCGTCGCGCGGATCGCGGTCGAAGAAACATCAACGAGCCCCGTGCGCACGATCATCGACTCCCAATCCGCGAGATCCGCGGCCGACCATGCGTGTGCCGCCTGTATCCCAGCGAGGAGGTCATTCGGCGAATCGTCCTCACCCCGGAGCACAACGAGCGCATCGCGCCAGAACGCGCGGTAGCGTGACCAGCGATTCATCGCCCGTGCCTGGTCCGCGCCGATCAGGAACCGGCATTCCGCGTGCGCAAACTCCTTCCGCGCCACCGCCCAGGTATCCGCCCAGTAGCTCGGCCCATCGGGCTGCTCGAGTTCGTGCGTCCAGATGGTCATATCCGGATGACCACCGATCGCGGTCCTGAGCATCGCGAGCCGGTGCGCGTCCGGTGTCGGGTCCGCATCCTTGTGCGGCGATCTCGCCGCGGGAACGAACACCACACCCCATCCACCGCCCTCTCCCCATCGCGAGCGAGCCGCCGCGAGCGCGAGCGTGGTGTGCCCGGCGTGCACCGGATCGAACGAGCCGCCGAAGAACAACAGCTTCGGTCGATTCAGAACCGGGTCGGGTTGTCCGTGATCGGGCATGGGGCATTGTTGCCCGCTACGGGGTGGAGATCGGCGAGTTGCGGGGTACAATCCGCCCAAGCGATGGCCCCATCGTCTAGCCTGGTCCAGGACACCAGGTTTTCATCCTGGTAACGCGGGTTCAAATCCCGCTGGGGTCATTCACAGAACAACCCGCACACCACTCGGCGTGCGGGTTGTTCGTTTTTGAGCAGCAATCACCGATTCGGGCTACCGGCTGAGCTTCGACACCTGACGCCCGAGGGCCTCGAGATCCTGTGCCTCGACAATTTTCGACGCGATCTCGGGCTTAATGCTGGTCTTTGCGAGCGCCGTCGCCGCCCGTTTCCAAAGTGTGTTGAGCTTCTTCTCGTTACCCGCCGCCAGCGCGATCTCGGTCTGGATCTCGCCCAGACGCGTCAGGATGATCGTGTCGTGGTTGTCGTAGTAGCGACCGATGATCTTCTTCTGGTGCTGCGAGTACTCGCGTCCGCCGGCCATGCTCAACCCTCCGCGATCACCGCGATCGGCTGGATGCTACGCACCCGTTTCATGAACAGCCCCCGGTAGACCCAGTACGAGAGGAACGCCAGCCCCGCGACGACCAACGCGTTGGGCCCGGGCACGAGCTGCAGGAACACCGCGACGACCATCAGCACCCGCAGCCCCCAGCGTGCCATCATTCCGGTACCGCGCCCGATGTACCTGCGGTACGGCCCGACGAGCTGGAGCTTGTAGATCACGATCGCAACCGCGAACCCGAGGATCGGGACCAGCCCAACCAGCCCGCACACGATCAATGTCGAGACAAGCCTCAGGTGCATATAGCCATCGAACCGCTTGATGAATGCCGGATCAAGGAACGGGTTGAACGAGCACACCGGGCACCCGCCCTCGACATCCTTGCGTCCGATCCGCGATGCGCAGCTCGGGCACCGCCCCACCGCGAGCAGGTGCTGAGAGTGGTTCTCCATGTGGGCGGAGCGATCGACGCAGGATCCGAGCCAGCCGACATCCTGAACATCCACCTGCTCTGCCTTGCACGATGGACAGGATGGTGCGCAGGCATAGACCCGCTCGCCGCAGGACCCGCACGGGCGTTTTGATGCCTCGTCTCGCTTGTTTGCACGCTTGCGGAGGTACGCGATCACGCCGAACATCGCGAACGCGAGCAACGCCACAACGATGGGCAGCAGCACGAGCAGGATCGCGCCGACGACAACCCACGCGTCACCGACGAAGCTGATCGCCTTCATCAGCCCCAGCGAATCGTCGGGGTCGAGGTCTGTCAATGTCGCGACGGCCGCGTTCTTGAGCCCCGCGCCGATCCAGGTCGAGACCATCACCGCCGCCATAAGCATCATCGAGAAGATCCCCGCGTCCATCGGGGCAGCCTGATAGGTCGAATCGAGGAACGCCGCGTCGGTCGTGCTGAGGATCCCGAGATAAGTCAAGGCCGACATCGCGGGCTTGAAGTAGCGATCGATCAGCGAGAGCACATCACGCAGTTCGGGGTTCTTGTTCGCCCCCACCTCCATGCACGCGAGGATGCCCAGAATAACCAGCGCCGGGTTGGAGGTGAACCAACTCGGGGCCGCTCCCATCGAACCCGCGGCCTGCTGCAGATCCGCCGCCAACGCCGGATTCAGCCCCAGCTCCGGCCCGAACCGGAGCGCCAACGCGATAAAGAAGGCGGGGATAAACCCGCGCACCGCGAAGAGCCCCACAAGCCCGGTTGAAATCAGGAGTTCCTCAAACACGCGTCCACATCCTCTCCCACCCCCCGCGAGTGACTGTCCACAGGGTACTGGGATTCAAGACGCATTGCTTGCGGCGGATCAGGACGATTTGTTCCGATAAAGTTTGGGATCCACCGCCCCGACCATCGCCTCGATGTCCAATCCGCCGCCGAGGAATGTATCTATCGATTCAGCATGGGTTTGCGGATCTTTGACAACCTCGTGGTACCAGACTTCGTGGACTTCAAAGTTCGGACGCGACGCCAGCATCGCGAGGGCTTTGTCGAGCTGGTCCTGGAAGACCTTTTTGAGCACCGCCGGCGGCAGGTTCGCGCCGGATTTCCCCTGACGCTCAAGCATTTTGGACTGGGATGCGAGGATCTCATCCAGGTTTCGACGCATGAATACCACCCGGTATTGGTGGTTGTCCGGGAGTGGCTCGAGCAGGGCGTGGATCATCTTGACGGACTTGCCCATCGAGTCTGGGAGCCAGCTCTGGTCGGTTTTGATCTGTTTGACGCGTTCAAACTCGAGGTAGCCGTGGGGATTGTCCACATCCGGCTCGCGTTCGTGGTCGGTGACAGGCTCGATGCCTCCCGCGGCG
>JAGQOC010000251.1 GCA_020427745.1 Phycisphaerales bacterium
AAGATGTGCTCGCCAAGGCCGATCGACAGCTCATCGAGCTGTCCAAAGAGCAGAGCATCGAGAGCTACGGCACCAGAGAACTCAGCAAGCTCCTTGTCGGCGACGATAATGTCGATCCGGTCACCGGGATCTTCACCCGCTCGGGTTTCAATCAGGCCGTCCGCACCGCGTTCCTGCCCGCGATGAACGAGGAGATCAGTCTCTCGATTGTGCAGATTATGCTCTCGGGGATAGACGAGCTGAGCGATACTTACGGGGTTGCGGAGCACGATGAGGTGGTGCTCGGCACCACCATGCTGCTCCATAAACACTTCGAGCCCATGGGCGGTGTGGTGTGCCGCCTCGCCGACGCCATCTTTGCGGTTGTGCTCCCCCGGGTTGATCGCCGGGCTGCTTCACGGACAGCCGACGAGTGCTGCACCGAGTTTGACCGGGCTCTGCGTGTCTGGGTCCCCGATGTGGTTGGATCCCAGGACCTCATCCGTGCGAGCATCGGGATCGCTTCGCTGGATAACGACTCGCGGGCGATATTCTCCACGCCCGACCTGTTGGTCACCGCCGCCGGACGCGCGGTCCAAGCCGCCAAAGCGTCAGGGGGCTCGACCGTTCGGGCATTTATCCCGCGCAAAAAAGCCGCGTAGCTCACGAATCAACGAAGAGGTTCATCCCTCGCCCGGCAGCATCCTGCCCAAAGTGCACTCGCTGAGCGGGAACTCATCACACACCGCGCGCAGATCGTCGATCGTGACGGCACTGATCTGTTTTAACTCATCCTCGAGCGGGATGTAGGAGCCGGTCATAGTCCAGAGCCGACCGAGCCGCTGCATCCGATCACTCGGACGCTCGGAGCCGAGCGTTGACGAGGTCACCATCTTTGAGCGGAGCTTCTCGAGATCCGATTCGTCGAGTGAATCCCGGAGCCCGCGGATCTCCTTCGCGATCGTTTCCCAGATCGCGTCGATCCGATCCGGATCCCCTGATGCGTAAACAAAGAAGTCACCCGTCCCGTCCAGCCCGTCGTACGCGGCCTGGGCCTCCTCGGCGATGCCCGTCTCGATCAACGCCCAGTGCAGCCGCGAGTTGTCCGCCCCGCCCAGCACCTGCGCGAGCAACGCCGCGGCGTAGCGACGATCATCGGTAACGCTCGGGGCATCCGCGAGCGTGATGAGATACCCCCGGTTCACCCGCTCATCATGGATCGTGAACGGCGCGTTGATGGTCTTCGGGCGATCGGCGTTGCGTGCGGGTTTCGTCGCGGGCCACGACCCGCAGAGCCCGTTGATCTGCTCGACGCACGCGTCGAAATCCAGTTTTCCCGCGAGCGCCACAACGGTGTTGTCCGCGGAGTAGCGTGTGTCGAAATATTCCTGCATCGAGTCGCGCGACATCGCCCTGATTGATTCCGGGGTTCCGAGCACGCGATGCGCCAGCCCGTGCGGGCCGTAGCGTCGTTCGACGCACTGCTCGTAGAGCACCCAGAACGGGTTGTCGGCGTACATCGCGATCTCTTCAAGAATGACATTCTTTTCGGTGTCGAAGTCGCTCGTTCGCAGTGCCGGTCGCATCATCTTGCCCAGCATGTCGGTCGCGCTCCCGAGCTTCTCCGGGATCACATGGGCGTAGAAGCAGGTCATCTCCCGCGTCGTGTAGGCATTGTTGCTCGCGCCGATATCATCGAACCCGCGGTTGATCGCGTCCGCATCGAGCTCCTCGGTCCCCTTGAACATCATGTGCTCGA
>JAGQOC010000049.1 GCA_020427745.1 Phycisphaerales bacterium
CCGTGCCACGCAGGTTGCGTGCGCCCGGCAGGTGCCCCTCCGCGAACCGCTCGGGTTTGCGGACATCGAGGAACAACGCCTTGTTTTCCTCTTTCGTCCGCTGTTCGTAATAATCCACGGCCTGGTTCAGATCAATATAATCGATCTTCTTGTCCGAAACACTCCCGCTCCCGCTGCACCCGGTGAGGAGCACTCCCGCGAGGACCCCGAAGAGGGCGGTGAGGACGATGGATTTTGTGTGGTGCTGCATCTTTTAGCCCTCCGGGGCGAATAACTTGGTGCCCGTGTGCGTTGTGCTGTTGTCGACAAGATCGGGCTTCTGAGGACAGGAACGGGGCTGAAGAGTCTATGCGGACAAGGTATCGCCCATCAAAATCGGCGTTCTGGCACTTGGGGCTGATTGCCGCGTTGTCCGGGGTATGTTCCGCGATGAGTGAGCCCGAGAGCGTGCAGCCGAGTGATCCGAGCAACGGCGCGTCCTATGTCGATGTGAAGCTCGCGATGGACTACGACGGTTTTACGCCCGGAGAGACCACACTCGTCGGGTTCACATTCATCATCAAAGACGGCTGGCACACCTACTGGCCCGGGCTCAGCGATACGGGCTTCGGCGTCTCGCTGAGGACCACCGCGCCCGACGGGCTCAAGGTCGGTGAGCCCATCTGGCCCACGCCTCACCGTTACCTGCTCCCCGGCGACATCCTCGACCATGTCTACGAGCATGAGTTCACCGTGCTCATCCCGATGACGCTCGACGAGGGTGTTGAGCCGGGCATCCCCATGCCGATCACCACCGACATCAGCTACCTCGTCTGCAAAGAGATGTGCCTCCCGGGGAATGTCTCGATCGAGTACGGCGGGTGGACCCTCGATCCTGATTTGGATCGCCCGGAAGCGACCGGTGGGCACCATGCCCGGCTGCAGAAGATCTATGCGGAGCGTGCGCTGCCTCTGAAGTCCGAGCGCCCCGACGCCCGCGTGAGCATCAGCGAGAACCGCGCGACGATCTTCGTCCCCGGTGCGACGAAGCTCGTGTTCTATCCGGCGAGGGACTGCGTGGATCTGACGGACCTGATCGCCGACGGCGAGTCGAGCTCGGACACCCTCACGCTGCACACCGAGCCATCAATCGGCGACATGCTCGAAGGACGACTCGAGGTCGTCGACGAATCGGGAGCCTCGCGTGCGTACACACTGCGTGTGCCCGCGATGGCGGAGTAAAATAGATCCGGAACACCCCAAACCAAAGGAGTTTGAGATGACCACCATGAAATCACGACTGACCGCCGGGCTCGCGTGCCTCGCCGCGGGCATCACCATGATCGGAGCAGGAGCCATGACCGAATCCGCCGCCGACAAAGCCGCGCAGGTCGGGGCGAAAGCGCCCGACTTTACCCTCACGGACCTCGACGGCAACAAGCACACCATGAGCGAGTTCACCGCCCAGGGCAACATCGTTGTCCTCGAGTGGTTCAACCCGACCTGCCCGTTTGTCAAGAAGCACTACCGCGAGGACACCATGACCATGGTGAACATGCAGAAGGACTACAAGGACCAGGACATCGTCTGGCTCCGGATCAACTCCGCCTACGCCGGCAACAGCACGGGTGATGTTGACTTCAACAAGCAGACCGCCAAGGACTGGGGGATCACCACCCCGATCCTTCTCGATCCGGAGGGCACCGTCGGGCGTGCCTACGGCGCCAAGCGGACACCCGAGATGTATGTGATCGATTCCTCGGGGACGCTCGTCTACCACGGCGCGATCGACAACCGCCCCGATGCCGCAGCGCCGGGTGATGTGAACTATGTCAAGAACGCGATCGACGAGACGCTCGCGGGCAAAGCGGTCACCAACGCCGAGAACAAGCCCTACGGGTGCGGCGTGAAATACAACTGACCCCCAGAGAACTCGTTTGCGAACCATTCTCTGCACCCCGGGGCCACTATCCCGGGGTGTTTTTGTTCCGCATGATTCCCGGCGGCTCCGCGGAGAAATCGCCGATACAGTTGGTCGAGCGTGACATCGCGCCGAGGAGACACGGATGTTTGATCTGCCGGGCATATTCGGGACACTCGCCAACCTGCTTGTGGTGATCATCGGGTTCAGCCTGATTGTGTTCGTCCACGAGCTCGGGCACTTTGTTGCCGCGAAATGGGCGAGGATCCGGGTGCTCGCGTTCTCGATGGGCATCGGCCCGATCGTCTGCTCCTATCGAAAAGGCATCGGTTTCCGCAGGGGCTCCTCCGAGCCGGAGTATCTGCAGCTCTTGAAAGAAGCGGCAGGCGTCGCGGGTGATGCGCGAGAAAACGCCCGCGACCAGCTCTCGGGAAAGATCTCTCCGACCGAGTACCGCTTCAGCGCCCTCCCGCTCGGCGGTTATGTCAAAATGCTCGGGCAGGAAGATATCAATCCCGGCGCGGTCTCCGATGCGCCCGATTCCTATCAGAACTGCCCCGTGCCCAAGCGCATGGTGGTGATCTCCGCGGGCGTGATCATGAACATCATCACCGCCGCGATCCTCTTCATTATTGTGTTCATGGTGGGGCTCCAGTCCAACCCGCCGATCGTCGGCTCCGTCATCAACGGCTCGCCCGCGCTGCAGGCCACCGCGCCGGGGATCACGCCCGGGCTCCAACGCGGCGATGTCATCACACGCATCAACAACACCACGACCTACGGCTACCGCGATATCGCCACCGCCATCGCGATGAGTTCCAAGTCCGAGCCGTCCACACTCACCGTCGAACGCCCCGGCGTCGATGAACCGATCGTCTTCAGCGTGATGCCCGTCAAAAGCCCCGCGACCGGGCTGCTCGATCTGGGCGTGCTCCCGCCGCAGAGCACCCGCGTGCTCTCGGGCAATGACCCCGATCTCTGGTCCCGGCTCCTCAACGCCGAGGGGCTCAACGGCTTCAACCAAGGCGACGAACTCGTCGCCGTCAACGCCCAACCCGCGGATTCGCCCTACGCGATCCTCGATGCCGTGGATCACTCCGATGGCAAACCCATCAGTGTCACACTCCGTGGCGATGAGGGAACACACGAGGTCACGCTCCAGCCGATCCGAGAATCACAGACCGAGCTGGTGCAGATCGATGACTCCGTTCTCCCGATCGAGCACCTCCTCGGGCTGACCGGCGTGCTCACGGTGAATGCACAAGCATCCCCCAAGGACACCAAGCAGGGGCTCATGCCCGGCGACGAGTTCCTCCGCATCGGGCCGCTGAACAATCCCTCCCAGCCGGACGGCGTCCGGCAGGTCCGGGCGCTCGCGGGGCAATCCGTCGAGATCGAGGTGTTCCGCGGCGGAGCGGTTGTGCCGCTGACCGTCGAGGTCTCGAACCAGGGCACCATCGGGTTCTATCAGGGGTCGTCGTTCGAGTCATCCAACATCGTCGGTGCCCCGCTCAAGGTCGCGGGAAAGGATTCCCCGGCGTCCCGCCTCATCACGCGACCCGGCACGCGGATCCTCTCCATCAACAACACGCCGATCAGCACGCTCAGCGATCTTGCGCCCGCCATCATCGCGGCGCTCCAGCCGGACTACCTGCTCGGGCAGGGCGACCGCTTTGATCTCCGCGTGGAGATGCGCCTCCCGCTGCCGACCCAGCCCGACGGCACCGAACCGATAGTGACCGAGACCTGGACCCTCAGCCGCGATGAGGTGAAACAGGTCATGGATCTGGGCTGGAGACTCCCGAGCGGGGAAGCGGTCGTGAATCTCTTTGAGCCCGTGATCGTTATTGATAAATCGCCCGATCCGATCGCCGCCGTGAAGCGCGGACTGCATGAATCGCAGCGTGTGATGGCGACGACCTACCTCACCTTTGTGCGTCTGTTCCAGGGCTCCGTCGCGCTCAAGCAGCTCAAGGGGCCGGTCGGGATCGCCCACGTCGGCACCCAGATCGCAAACGACGGGCTCATGATGGTCCTCTTCTTCATGGGGCTCATCAGCGTGAACCTCGCGGTCATCAACTTCCTCCCGCTCCCGATTGTGGACGGCGGGCAGTTTCTCATGCTCCTCTACGAGGGGATCCGGCGCAAGCCCCTGCCCATCCCCGTGCAGAACGCCGTGACCATGGTCGGGCTTGTCCTGATCGCGGGGGTGTTCCTCTACATCACCTTCCACGATGTCTCCCGCCTGCTCTTCGGGGGGCTCTGATCCATGCCCGCCGCGCTGGGGTTGCTACAGATCCTCGCGGTCGGGCTGTTTGTTTATTGGCTCTTCCTCGTCGTGAGCACGGTCCGC
Organism: Phycisphaerales bacterium; assembly: GCA_020427745.1. GTDB lineage: Bacteria > Planctomycetota > Phycisphaerae > Phycisphaerales > UBA1924 > UBA1924. The sequence goes on from JAGQOC010000049.1 coordinate 4,254, forward strand.
TCGCTCACCCGCCCGCCCCGCAGGAGCTACGCCTGGGCGTTGGCGCGGGGGATCCCGGGTGACCCGGGTGAGTGCGACGAGCACTACGCGTTCGAGACTTTCAACTTCCGCGCAGCGCACGGCGACATCGAATGCTGGCGTGTCCGCGGCGAACGACCGGAAGGTCCCGTTGTGGTCATGACCCACGGCTGGGGGTCGAGCAAGCAGGGCGGGCTCAAGCGACTCGCCGGTGTGGTCCCGTCCGCTTCGGAAGTGCTCCTCTGGGATCTGCCCGGGCACGGCGACTCGGCGGGGAACTGCGCACTGGGAACCAACGAGCACCGTGATTTGTGCGCACTGATCGAGACGATTGAGAAGGACAAATCAGTTATCCTGTTCGGGTGGTCGATGGGGGCGGGGGTCTCGCTCCGGGCCGCCCATGAATCGAATGATCACGCACGCATCCTGTGCGTGCTCTGTGAGGCGCCGTATATCCACGCGCCGACCCCCGCGCGGAATGTCATCCACCTGCAGGGCTTTCCGACCCGCTTCAACCTCGCGCCCGCGTTCTGGTGGATCGGTCTCCGGCTCGGTGTCGGTGTGCGATGGCGTGGGTTTGCACGCGACCGCATCGCCGGACAACTCCACCAGCGTGTGATCGTCTACCACGGCGAAAATGACCCCGTCTGTCCTTGGACCGACGGCGAGACGATCGCGCGGGCTTCGCGGGATGGCCGCTTCGAGCTCGTCAGCGACGCCGGGCACAACAACCTCTGGACCGATGCACGCTTCCGGGATCGGGTTGCGGGGATCGTCCGTGATGCTCTCGGAAGTGTCGGCTCAACCGAATCGCTGTGACCGCTCCACGGCGGGGCCCGCGATCGCGTAATCGATCGCACGCTTGGCCATGATGTTCGACGCGTCGTACACCGGCAGGGGGGATCGATCGGGTGTGACCAGGAGCGGTGCCTCGGACGATCCGAGGATCACGCCCTCGCATCCGCGGTCTCTGAAATCTTCGATGATGCGGATCATCGCGGCGCGGGACGACTCGCTGATGACGCCGAAGACCAACTCGTCGAAGATGATCCGATCGAGCAGCTCGGCGTCATCATCCGAGGGGCGGACCAGCTTGATGCCCTTGATCCCGAGATCTGTCTGGTACGCGGACCCGGTCGTGACATAGTGCGTCCCGATGACGCCGACGGTCGTGCGGTTGTCTCGCGCGATCTCGTGCGCGACGGCCTCGGTCATCTTCAGCCACGGGATCGGGCTGGAGACCTCCGCGAGATGCACCGCGTGCTGGACCGCGTTGTCAGGTGTGAAGCAGAACTCCGCGCCCATCGACGCGAGCTTGACGGCGGATTCGGAAAGAAACCCGCCAACAGCCCGCCAGTCGTCGCGGCGGACCGCTTCGACATACCGGCTTAGCGGGATGTTGTGGATCGAGACCGTCGGGTGCCGATCTGGTTCGAGCGCGATCGATGCGTGGCGGAAGAGCTGCTGGTAGCACAAGGCCGCGCCTTCCGGGCTGACGGCGACGATCCCGATGTGTGTGTTTCCCCGAATTCTGGTCAAAGGTGATTCCTTTCGCCCTCGCTCTCGACCCGACACACCAGTGTCCCAGAAATCACCATTTTTGTCAAGAACAAACCGGGCACGCTCTGGGGTGTTCGATTTGGGGTTTCGTAGGCACAATCGACTACACTTGCACGATGAGCGAGCCGTTCTCAGTCAACCAGAATCCGTTCGATCTCCTCGGGCTCGCGGTGTCATACGCGATCGAGAAGCACGCGATCGAGCGTGCGTACCTTGCGCGGATTGCGTCGGCCCACCCCGATCGGGTGGGTGATGCGGGCGCAATTGACGCGGCGGCGCTCAACGACGCCCGCCGATGCCTGCTCGATGACGAGTCCCGCGCCAATGCGGTGCTGCGGGTGCTCGGCGGCCCCTCCGCGTCGGAGGACCGTTCGCTGCCCGACGGGTTTCTCATGGAGATGATGGAGATCCGATCGGCGATGGAGGAAGAGCTCAACGAGGATCCTGAGAGCGCCCGCGTGAAGTGGGGGCGGTGGGGAGCCGAGGAGCGGGGGAAGTATGCGGATGAGTTCCGAAGGCGGATTCAAGACCCCGATTCGCTCGGCGCGTGCCGAACGATACTCAACGCGTGGCGGTACATCGAGCGACTGATCGAGCAGCTCGACCCCGGGTATGATCCCGCGCGAGCGGACTTCCGCTGATCAAACACCGATGGATTCCACCGACCTCCCATTCCTGATTGTGCTCGCGGTGCTGCTCGTTTGCTCTGCCTTTGCGTCCGCGTCCGAGACGGCGTTCTTCGGGCTGTCGCGCGCGGATCGCGTCAAGCTAGGCCGGTCGCATCCGCATATCGCGCGGATTGTGGATCGGCTGCTCGCGAGCCCGCGGGCGCTGCTCACGCAGGTCTTGCTCGTCAACATGGTCGCTAACATCGGGTACTTCGTGGTGACGAGCGTGCTGACGCTGCACGCGGACTCGGCGATCTGGCGCATCGGGATCTCGGTCGGCTCGCTGATTGTTATCGTCCTCGTGGGCGAGGTGCTCGCCAAGCTGCTCGCGGCGGCGGCGCCCTCCGTGTTTCTCACGATCGGTGCACCGATCCACGCCGTCATCGCCCGGATTACCCAGAAGCCGATGGGCGTCTTCGATCGCTTCGTCATCGCGCCGTTGACGAGGCTCGTCTCCCCCCGCGCCCGCACGGTGTCTGTGAGCTCGCAGGAGATGGGGGCGCTGCTGGAGCTGAGCCGGGACGAGGGGTTGATCGACGCGGGCGAGGAGGAGCTGCTTCAGGCGATCATCGGGCTGCACGATCTGCAGGGCGAGGTGGTGATGACGCCCCGCGTGGATATCTCCTGGGTCCAGGCCGACGCGGATCGGGCTCGGGTGCTCGAGCTCTACGAATCAACCGGCCGCTCGCGGTTCCCGGTGTGCGAGGAGTCGCTGGACGGGGGTGTGATCGGGATAGTCGATGCGCGGCTGGTGCTCGAGGGCAAGCCGGTGCGCCGGGCGATGGTCAAGCCCTTGTTTGTGCCCGAGCAGATCCGTCTCGATCAGCTGCTCGACCGGTTCCGCACCACAGGGAGCTCGGTTGCGGTCTGTGTCGACGAGCACGGTGGCGTCTGCGGATTAGTGACGCTGACGGACATCATCGACGAGCTCCTCCGCGGATACGCGGAACCCGAGGAGGACCCCGCGTCTTCGTTCCAGATGGTCTCGGTTGGGCGATGGATCGTCCCGGGTCGACTGGGTATCCACGACTGGCTCTCGTATTTCGCGCGGGACAACGAGTTCAAACGCACGAGCCGGGCGCAGACGCTGGGCGGGCTGGTGATGGTGCTGCTCGGGCGTCTCCCGAAGGCGGGCGACAGCGTGCATTTCGGGGGCTCGACACTCCGTGTCGTGGAGATGCACGGACGCTCCGTGCACTCGGTGGAGGTTGTTCTCGATGATGCGCCAGAGTTGCCGACAACGAGCGGGACTGGGGGTGCATCATGAGCACGATGAACCTCGTCTGGTGGGTGCTCGGTTTCATCGGGCTCGGTGGTTCGGCGGTCTGCAGCGGGCTCGAAGTCGGGATGTACTCTGTGAACCGGGTGCGCCTGCAGGTTCGGGCGCGTCTGTCCGAGTCGGCGTCCGGGATCGCGATCCTCCGGCACGAACTCGAACAACCCGCTCGCGTGCTGACGGCGCTCTTGATCTCGAACAACGCGTTCAACTATCTCGGGACACTCGCGATCACGGCGCTGCTCTCGACGCAGGGATTCAGCGACACGATGATGATCGTGCTGCAGGCGGTGATCCTGACGCCGATCATCCTGATCTTCGGCGAAGCGATCCCCAAAGAGCTCTTCCGGGGGCACGCGGATTCCCTGATGCCCCGCTTCACGCGCGTGCTGCTCGTTGGTCGTCTGATCCTGACCGGGCTGCTCGTGCTGCCGGCGATCGTCTGGATCGCCCGGGGCATCGCGCGCGTGGTCGGCGTTGATCCGCAGTCCGCTGTTGGGTCCGGCCGCGAGCGCATGGCGGATCTGCTCAAGTATGGGTCGTCGCGGCTGAGCAACGAGCAGGTCTCGCTGATCGACAGGGCGCTCGAGTTCGAGAACACCACCGTCCGCGACCAGATGGTCGCGATCACTCCCGCGGAGACGATCCAGATCGGGTGGTCTCGCGAGCGGGCGGCTCGATCGGTAGCGGGGCGTGGGCTCCGCTGGGTGCCGGTCGTTGGCGAGAACAACCGTGTGGTGGGGCTGGTCTCGGTGCTCGATCTGCACAGGGCGGGGGCACAGACAATCGGAGAGCTCATGCAGGAACCGGTGAGGCTCTCGGGCAGACTGGCTGTCCGCAGAGGGCTCGAGGAACTCGCACGCGCCGGGAGCCCTGTCGGGTTGGTTGAGATCGGGAATCGGGATGTGGGGCTCGTGACGATCCGGGACCTGGTCGAGCCGCTGATGGGTTCGATCACTCGTTCGAACGGAATAGAGACGATGGGCGCGTAGTTTGTCCGATGGAGGTGTGTATGAAGAAGCTGCTGCCGACAATCCTGATCGTTCTGGTCTTTGGTGGATACATCGCGTTCATGATGCTCCGCAAGCCCGCGCCGACTCCGGGTGTCTTTGATGCCAGGATCACGCTCGCGGAGGCACGCCAGCAGTCGGCCGAGAGCGGGAAACCGATCCTGGTGCTCGCGACCGCCGACTGGTGCGCCCCATGCCAGGGGCTCAAACGCGGTGCGCTGACCGATCCGGCGGTTGTCGAGTTCATCCGGGAACAGACGATCCCGGTCTATCTCGAGGACGGCACCAACCGCGCCGAGATTCGTGAGCTCCAGGTCGCGTCGTATCCGACAACGCTGATTCTGAAGGGCGGGAGTGTCCAGGCGATCACGGGCGGTCGATCCGCGGACAACTATCTTGAAGCGATCCGGCTCGCGGTCACGAACGCCGGCTGATCGCCTATCGTCCGTCGTGCGAACCCCAACCGCTCTCACCATCGGCAACTTTGACAGCGTGCACATCGGGCACCGGGTGATTCTCCAGCGCGCCCGCGGTCTGGTCGGCGAGGACGGGAGGGTGATCGCCGCGACTTTTTCTCCGCACCCGTTGTCGCTGCTCGCGCCCGAGCGGGCGCCGCGAGCGATCGAGCCGATCGAGATCCGGACGCGTCGGCTGATCGCGGCGGGGGCGGATGAGGTTGTGCTGCTCGAGCCCAGCCCGGAGCTGCTCGGGATGACGCCGACTGTGTTTGTGGACAAGATGATCGAGGAGCATGAGCCGACGGTGATGGTGGAGGGCACGGACTTCCACTTCGGCGCACGCCGGGCGGGGAATGTGACGCTGCTCGAAGAGCTCTGCCGGATGCAGGGTGTCGCCGTCGAGGTGGTCCGCCCGGTGATGACGAGCCTGACGGACCAGAGCGAGGTGGTCGCTTCGTCAACGATTGTCCGCTGGCTCCTGGAGCACGGGCGCGTACGCGACGCGGCGTTCGTCCTCGGACGCATGCACGAACTCGTCGGGACAGTCGTCCAGGGCGACCAGCTCGGGCGGACCATTGGGTGCCCGACGGTGAATCTGAAGACGGAATGCCTGCTGCCCGCTGACGGGGTGTACGCGGGGTTGGCGGTGCTCCCGGACGGATCGGAGAAGGTCGCGGCGATCAACATCGGCGCCCGCCCGACTGTGCAGGGGCTCGACCGCAGGGCGGAGGCGCACCTGCTGAATCTCGACGGCTCGGTGTGGTCGCTCCCCGATGGGATGGATCAGTACGGGTGGGGATGCACGATCAGGCTCATGGCGTGGGTGCGTGATGAGCTGAACTTTGACTCGGTCGAGACCATGATGGGGCAGATCGGGCGGGATATCGAGAGGATCAAGGGCATCGTTTCACGATTTGCGGTGCCGATCACCAGCGCTGGCTGACCGGGCCCGGTACCATCGGGGGATGCCCACAGAGATACTCATGAACGAATGGACCACGACAACCGATGCCCGAGCGATCGCGGACTGGATCGACCGGACCGGGACGCTCGCGCTGCTCACCCACGCCAAACCCGATGGCGACGCGCTCGGGTCCACGCTCGCGCTTGCGAGAGCGATCAACCTCAAGAAGGGCACGAGCGGCGCGGTTTCTTCGGCGGAGTGCTGGTACGCGGGCCCAATCCCGGCTTGGGGCTCGGCGTTGATCGGGAATACCAAGTTCCGCCACGCCGAGACGGGGGAGATGAATCCGGGCGTGTTTGATCCTGCCGGGGTGCTCATCACGGATACCGGGTCGTGGACGCAGCTCGAGCCGTACCGGGCGTTCCTCGAGCCGAGGCTTGATCGGACGACCATTGTGGACCATCACCTGCAGGGCGACGGGGAGATCGCGTCACGCAGGCTCATCGAGACCGACGCGGCGGCGGTGGTCCAGCCCGTCGCGGACATCTGCGTCGCGTTGCTCGGGCTCAATGATCCGTCGGAGCTGCCCCTCGAGATCGCGACGCCGCTGTATGTTGGGCTCGCGACGGATACGGGGTGGTTCAAACACTCGAGCGTGAACCGGGATGTGATGCATCTCGCGGGTGATCTGCTCGCGGCGGGGGTCGACCACGCGGAGCTCTTCGCGATGCTCTATCAGCGTGATCGTGCGGCGCGGCTCCGGCTGATGGGGACCGCACTCAACTCGCTGGAGATCATTCACGACAAGAATCTCGCGGTCATGTCGCTGAGCGAGCAGGATTTCAAGGACGCCGGTGCTGCGCCGGGTGATTCGGGCGGGTTTGTGGATCTGCCTCAGTCTGTCGCATCGATCCGCGTGGTGGCGCTCTTGACCGAGCAGCACGACGCGGATGGTGTGTTCACGAAGATCAGCATCCGTTCCAAGCCGTCTCCGTGGGAGGGCAAGGAGCCCGTCGATGTGAATGCCGTCTGCAACAAGCTTGGCGGAGGCGGGCACGCGCGGGCGTCCGGTGCACGCGTGCGTGCGGACATCGTGGGGACGAAGAAACAGCTCATCGAGGCGCTCGGGTGAAGGATCGGGATTCCATCCGTGACAAGATCGAGCGGGAGCTCAAGGGTGGGGGGAAGCGTCCGCCCAAGCCGCGTGTACGTCCGGGTCAGCGCCCGCCGATGGGGATCATGACCACAACGCTCTGGGAGTACCCCTCGCAGCACTACGACGGGCATTCCGGGTCGACCATGCAGGGCTCGAAGGACTACATCGGCGCGACCCCGAGCTGGGTGATCTGGCAGCTGCTCAAACGCTACACACGCGAGAACGACACGGTCGTCGACCCGATGTGCGGCTCGGGAACCACAATCGATGTCTGCAAGGATCTCAACCGCCAAGGCATCGGGTTCGACCTGAACCCGCAGCGTAAGGAGATCGCCCGGGCCGACGCTCGGGAGCTCCCGCTCGAGGATGAGTCCGTTGATTTCGCGTTTGTGGATCCGCCGTACTCGACGCACATCAACTATTCGGACGAGCCCGACTGCATCGGCAAGCTCGACGCGGGCGCACCGATGGAGGACGGCGACTACATGCAGGGGCACGCGTACTACGAGGCGATGGACGGTGTGATCAGCGAGCTCCACCGCGTGATGCGCCCCAACCGGTACATGGGCTTGTATGTCTCGGATTCGTGGAAAAAACGCAAGGGCGTCAAGGGCGGTGTGTTTATGCCGATCGGGTTCGAGCTCTACAACATCATGCGCGGGTACTTCGAGCCCGTGGACATCATCGCGGTGGTCCGCCACAACACCAAGCTCAAGCGTGGGAACTGGCACAAGGCCGCGGAGCAGGAGAACTTCTTCCTGCGCGGGTTCAACTACCTGTTCATCATGAAGAAGACGGATCAGTAATACAGACCGTGCTCGTCCGGGCCGTCGTCGTTCTCGGGCTTCGGGTCATCGATCTGGATGCGGATCTGGTCCACGATCCGCAGCAACCGGTTGCGGTCTTCCTTGGGGAGTTGCTGCGCCGCTTCGAGCATGGATTCGATCGTGAGCTGTTTTTTGGCGTAGGACCCGTCGGGCAATCGGCGGATCGCCGCCCCGGCGCGGTCGCTTGTGAACGACGGGTTCGCGTCGATCATGTCCGCGATCTTGCGGAGCATGCTCGATGCGGTTTCCGCGGCGACGCCGTGCGCGATGCGGACACGGACCGGGACAAGCGAGGTGTTGTCGTTCGGGTTTTTGAGAACGGTCCCGGAGATCACCTGCCCGTCGGAATCAGCGGTGGGCTCGTCGGAGCGGTCGAAGGTCTCGGGATTGACGCCGGAGAAGTACACCGCGAGGTGGTTGGTGTGCGATTGATCGGGTTCCATGAATGGACTTTATGCGAGCGGGATCGGCCCGTCGTCCTCCTCGGGCTTGGGCGGGCGTCGATTGCCGAACGCGTCGAGCTGGTCGGAGGGGATGATCTCCTGGTGCGTGCTCTCGACGAGCTCGAGATCGGGCTCGTCGCGGACGCTGAGCGCCGGATCCCGGATAGGCAGCGGGGTCTGGTCGGCGTAGGACTCGCCGCACTCGGGGCAGTGCCCGCCGTAAGGCAGCCCGTTGAGATCGTACTTGCACTTTCGGCAGCGCAGCCCGGTCGCGACCCGGCCGGGGTGGGTCGACTCGCGGGCGATGCGTTCGGCGATCCGGTCCCGCGAGCCTGCGGCGTATTCCTGGTGCTTGATGACCCACCAGAGGACATTGGTAAACTGGAAGATCGTGACCATGAACACGAGCACCGAGATCGCAACAATCACGAACGCAAAGATCCCGACGAATCCCGCGATCCCTCTGGCCGGCAGCCCGGTCAACGCGATAACGCTGGTGATCGCGAGGATCGTACCGAACACACCCATCGCCCACGCCGTCGAGCGGAGACGGATGCCGACCGATTCATTCGAGGACCAGAACGCGAGGTCGCCGATATAGATTGATGTGGGGACGAGCCCGATCCAAGAGATCAGGCTGAAGATGAGGTATCCGCCGAGCAGCGACCATGCGCCGAAGCCACTCATTGGGGTGGGCGCGTTTGAACCAACTAGGAAAGAGAAGAGGAAGAAAACTTTCAGGGCCCAGGCGATCGAGACCAGACGGACAGCGAGCCGGTACTTCGGGCTATCAAGAATCGGGCCGTGGACCATGCTGCGGATCTTGGGTCTGGGTGTTGTGATCAGCCAGATGCCGATGGGCCAGAGGATGTGCGAGCCGATGATCATCAGCCCGCCGATCATGCGTTGGAGTGGGTTGGGATTCGCGGCGACCGACCCGATCATGATCCCCGAGAGAACAATCCCCACGATCGATACCGAAAGAACCGCAAACCCCAGAAGCAGCAGACGGACATAGCGGGTCGGCGCCTCGACGCTCATCGTCCCCGCGCGTGGGCCCGACGCGGCGGCGGCTCTGCGGATCGGGTGCCCGCACTCGGGGCAATCGCCGTCCTTGGGGAGCCCCTCGAGGTTGTACCCGCACTTGTCGCAGGGGCGCTGGCCGACGATGTATTCTTTGAATGATGCCATGGAAACCCGCGGTACTGTACCGCGGGTAGATCTCGGCGGTTGCGTTACTCAGGCGCGGGTGCTCTGGACCGCCTCGACGGCGTCGCGGAACATGGTCTTCCAGGGCGTCGGGTTGGCGCGGACCGAATCATCCAGACGCGTCCATGCCGGGTACCGGTTCCAGTCCACCGCCCGTTCCGGGTGGGGCATGAGCCCGAAGATCCGTCCGGTCGGATCGCAGATCCCCGCGATCCGGTCCATTGATCCGTTGATGTCGTCTCGGTAGCGCAGCGCGATCTGGTGGTTCGCCGTGAGCTCGTCGAGGACATGGTGGTCTCGTGCGACGAATCGTCCCTCGCCGTTGGCGATCGGGAGTCTGAGGATCCGTGGGTCGTTCTCGCTGGCGAGCGACTGGGTCCAGACGCACACGCTCTCGGGGTTGGGCTCGATCTCGACCCAGTCGTCGCGGAAGCGTCCGTCGGCGTTGTCCGTGAGCGCGACGCGTGCGGCGGGCGCGGACTCGGAATCCATCGGGCCGGGGAGCAGCCCGACCTGGGTCATCACCTGGAACCCGTTGCAGATCCCGATCATCGCCGCGCCTCGTTTGGCGGCGTCGTGCAGCGCCGGGAAAAGTCTTTCGCGGGCGTGCATCGCCATGATCCGCCCGGAGGCGATGTCGTCGCCGTAACTGAACCCGCCCGGGAACCCGATGAGATCAAAGGGGTCGAGCTTTGCCGGTTGGGCGCACAGGGCATCGATATGGACGAGATCGACACTTGCGCCCGCGCCCTCGAACGCCCGGCAGAGCTCGGCGTCGCAGTTGGTCCCGGCGGTGCGGATCACGAGTGCTTTGGGCGTGTGCATGGGGAATCCTAGCCCTTTCGGTTTGCCGGGATCGGGTGGATATGATGGGGCGGGGACCTGAGCTTCAGGCACGCATTTGTTTCCATAAATAGGCGGCGTCCGGACACCGCCCGTTGTGATGAAAGGACCGCAGCATGCCTGCAGTACACCCGTTCAACGCTGTGCAGTACAACAACGGCAGAGGCGATGTGAGCGATCTGGTCGCCCCGCCTTACGATGTGCTCGACCGCATCGCAAAGGAAGCATTGCTCAAGAAGAACCCCAAGAACGCGGTGGGGGTCGATCTGCCGCATGTCCCGGCCAAGGAACTCGGACCGCCCGAGGCGTACACCGGGGCCGCCGATTCGTTCACCGCGATGCTCGACTCGGGTGTTCTGAGCAAACGCGAGACCCCCGCGATGTTCGCCTACCGCCAGAACTTCGAGTTCATGGGCAAGCAATACAGCCGCTGTGGGATGGCGTGCACGCTTGATACCGTGGACTTCGGGCCCCGCGAGGGCGGGGGGGTCCTCGCCCACGAGCAGACCTTCGGCGGGCCCAAAGAGGACCGCATGGCGCTCATGAAGGCGTCGAAGTGTCAGTTCTCCCCGATCTTCGGGCTCCATCCCGACGAGGACGGCATCGCGACCGCGATCGTCCGCTCCGTCATGGACAAACCCGCGGACATGACCGCCGACCTCGGCGACGGCGTGACGCACGAGGTCTGGACGATCGACGATCCGGAGATGATTGCGGCGTACCAGAAGGCGCTCGCGGGCGAGGATGTGTTCGTCGCCGACGGGCACCACCGGTACACGACCGCGATCAACTACCTCGAATCATTGGGGGATGTCCCGGCGGACCACCCGGCACGGAAAACCATGTTTGTGCTGGTTTCCATGGCCGACGAGGGGCTCGCGATCGGGCCCACGCACCGCGTGCTGGGGGGGATGGCGGACTACACGGTCGACAAGTTTATTGAGGCGGGCGCCGGGCTGCTCAATGTCGAGCCGATCATCAACGATCCGAAGTTGTTTGAGTCGCAGATGGCGACGCTTGCCGAGCGTGAGCACACCAATGTGTTCGGGATCTACGACTTCGCGACCGGGCTGTGCTACGGCGCGTGGCCGGCGGTTGCTGACCCGCTCGAGGACCAGTTCCCGGACAAGACCAAGGCGTGGCGGACGCTCGATGTGGCGCTCATCCAGCACCTGATCGTCGAGGAAATCTGCCAGCCCGAACTGAACAACGGCGACCCTGTCAAATGGGCATTCCCCCACACCATCGACGAGGTCCTCGCGCTCGGGCGGGGCGAGGAGACCGGCAGCTCGATCCAGGGCGGCGGCAAGCCGCAGATCGCGATCATCGTCCGCCCGACCCCGCTCGAAGCGGTGCGGGATATCAGCCGGGCGAACGAGCGGATGCCACAAAAGTCGACCTTCTTCTACCCCAAACTCGCGACGGGGCTCTGGTTCAACCCGCTGGCATAGTCAGTCGACCGATCGGATCCATCCGCCGCCGAGAACGAGTTCGGGCTGTTTGATGTCGTAGAGCGCGAGCGCCTGCCCCGGTGTGACGGCGCGCTGCGGCTCATCGAACACGCACTCGAATGTACCTGCGCGACCTGAAGGCGTGTTGGGGTCCTCGTGCACACAGATCCGGATCTTCGCGGGCACCGGGTCCGAGTTGTAGCGGTGCTGGGCGAGCACAGGGGACCAGTCTGTGAATCGGGATTCATCGACGAGCCAGTTCGCTTCCTGAGCGGCGCACCGCGTGCTCATGAGCTGCTCGTTGTCGCCGACGGTGATGGTGTTTGCTCCGGGGTCCTTATCGACGACATAGATCGGCTTGCCCGCGGCGACGCCGAGCCCGCGTCGTTGCCCGAGCGTGAACCGGTGGTGCCCGTCGTGTTCGCCGACGGTCTGACCGCCCTGATCGATGATTCTCCCTTTGATGCGCAGCTCCGGGCGTCGGCGCTCGATGAGCCCGGCGTAGTCGTTGTCCGGGACGAAACAGATCTCCTGCGAGTCCGGCTTGTCGAAGACCGGGAGGTCGTGCTTCTCCGCGATCGCGCGGACTTCTGCCTTGGTCGCGTACTCCCCGATCGGGAGCAGCATCTCGCTCAGCCTTTCCCGTGGCGCGCCGAAGAGGACATAGCTCTGGTCCTTCGCGTCATCGAGCCCGCGGAGCAGTCTGGGCGTGTCCCCTGATCGATCGACGCGTGCATAATGGCCCGAGGCGACAAAGTCCGCCCCGATCTGCTGGGCGTACTCGTGGAGCTTGCCGAACTTCAACCAGTCGTTGCAGCGGACGCACGGGTTGGGTGTTCTTCCATTGGCGTATTCGTCGACGAAGTAGTCGATGATCCTGCCGAAGTCCTTCTTGAAGTTGCAGACATAGAGCGGGATGTTGAGCTTGGCCGCGACTTGGCGGGCGTCCGCGGCGTCCCCCACGGAGCAGCATCCCTGGTGACCGATTTTGACTTTGCTCGGGTCGCAGCTCACCCCCGCTGAGTCAAAGGGAACCAGCTCGTCGATGGTTTCGCCCGGCGACCCGAGCCGCATGAAGCAGCCGACCACCTCGTAGCCCTGCTCGAGCAGCAGGGCGGCGGCGGCAGACGAGTCCACACCGCCGGACATCGCGACGAGCACCTTCGCTCCCGGCTTGGGAATGGCTGGATTCTGGGTTTCGGAGGGGAGCATCGGTGAATCGTAGTCGGCGTGGTCGGAAGGGGTTTTTGGGTGCCGGGGATCGTAGAATCCGCTCCGATCCGCGGGGGTGTATTTCCCGCTTTGTGGAGTTCTGTCTCATGGCATTGTTTGGTCGCAAGTTGAAGTCCCCGCCCGTGAAGCCCTCGCCTTCACTGGTCAACGATCCCAGCTCCCCGCCGACCCGCCCGCCCGTCAATGCCGAGACCGACCCCGCCCGCGAAGCCGAGATCCTCCGCATCGGCACCGAGATGCTCGACGCCGCCCGCAACTACAAGGCGGGCTTGCTCAGCGCGAAGTTCTACCAGGACAAGCTGATGGACTGGGCGATGAAGGACCAGAACTTCAAGGTCCAGCTCTTCCGCTTTGTTGATGCGTTCCCCGCGCTCACCACGCCCGAGATGGTGCACGACCACCTGGTCGACTACATGACGCAGCCGGGTGTCAAAGCACCGCCCGGGATGGATCTGGCGCTCAAGGCGGGCGGCGTCGCCAAGACGCTTGCCGCCAAGACCATCAGCAAACAGATTAAGGGTATGGCGGGCAACTTCATCGCGGGAACCGACGCCGCGGATGCGCTGCCGATGCTTGCCAAGCTCTGGAAAGACGGCATCGCGTTCTCCGTCGATCTCTTGGGCGAAGCGTGTGTCTCCAACGCCGAAGCGGACATGTACCAAGCGAAGTACCTCGATCTCGTCGAGAACCTCGTCGGCACCGCATCCGAGTGGCCGGAGAAACAGCGCTTGGAGCAGGATCATCTCGGCGTGGTGCCCCGCGTCAATGTCTCGATCAAAGTCTCGAGTCTGTGCGCGAACTTCAACCCGATCGCGCCCGAGTCGTCGATCAATGATTTCATGCAGCGTGCGACGCCGATCCTCGACGCCGCCAAACGCAACGGTGTGCTCATCAACTTCGATATGGAGCACCACGCGTTCAAGGACCTCACGCTCGATACCTTCATGCACGCGTGCGACACGCACGACTTCGAGGCCGGGCTCGCGATGCAGGCGTACCTGAAGTCCGGCGTCGAGGACGCCAAACGCATCAGTGCCTGGGCGAAACGCACCGGGCGTGTTGTGACCGTGCGTCTTGTCAAGGGGGCGTACTGGGACTTCGAGACGATCCACGCCGAACAAGAGGGCTGGCCCTGCCCGGTCTGGAACGAGAAGTGGAAGACCGATGCATGCTTCGAGCAGATGGTTGAGGTGTTCCTCGATCACTGCCCGACAACACCCGGCGAGGGTGGGATCAAGCTCGCGCTCGGCTCGCACAATGTCCGATCCATCTCCGCCGCCCTCGCGGGCGTGGACAAACGCGGGCTCCCGCGCGAGGCGATCGAACTGCAGATGCTCCACGGCATGGCGGACCAGCTCAAGCACGCCGCCGAAGACATGGGGCTCCGCGTCCGCGAGTATGTCCCGGTCGGCGAGATGATCCCGGGGATGGCGTATCTTGTGCGCCGACTGCTGGAGAACACGAGCAACGAGTCTTGGCTGAAAGCCGGATTCCTCGACAACGCCGACACCGCGACGCTGCTCGCCGAGCCGACCGGTGACGCGTTCAGCGGCGACTCGCGCGACCTCTGCGAGGTCGCGCCCGAGCGTCACCAGCTCTCGCATGCCGACCCCCGCGTCGCTGACGGGCGCCCGTTCTACACGGAACCACTGCGCGACTTTGCAGACAAAGCCCAGCGGTCCGCGTTCGCCAGTGCGGTTGAGCGTGCGAGTGTGCCGAGTGTCCGCAACGACCACACGCCCGAGCAGGGCGCCGGGATGATCGACGCGGCTCACAAAGCGTTCCCCGCGTGGCGAGATTTCGATCCGGTCAAACGCGCCGAGGTGCTCGCGATCGCCGCGGGCATGATGCGCTCGCGCCGCGACGAGCTCTCAGGGATCGTCTGCAAGGAATCCAACAAGGTCTGGCGCGAGGCGGACGCGGATGTGTGCGAGGCGATCGACTTCTGCGCCTACTACGCCCGCGAATCGATCAAGCTCTTCGATCGCACGCGTCTGGGCAGGTTCATCGGCGAGCTCGACGAGCTCTGGTACCAGCCCAAGGGTGTGTGCGTTGTGATCTCTCCCTGGAACTTCCCGCTCGCGATCTGCACCGGGATGACCGTCGCGGCCCTCGTGACGGGGAACACCGTGGTCGTGAAACCCGCCGAGCAGACGCCCGGCATCGCGAAGATTATGCACGAGATCCTCACCGAAGCACTCGTGAAGGTCGGCGCGCCCGCGGGTGTCTTGCACTTCTGCCCAGCGCCCGGCGAGACCACCGGCGCAGCGCTCGTGCGTGATCCACGCGTGAATGTTATCGCGTTCACGGGGTCGAAAGCGGTGGGGCTCAACATCGTCGAGGCAGCCGGGATCACGCCGGAAGAGCAGACACATGTCAAACGCGTTGTCTGCGAGATGGGCGGCAAGAACGCGATCATCGTCGATGCGTCCGCGGACCTCGACGAGGCGATCCTTGGTATCCGCCATTCCGCGTTCGGCTTCCAGGGTCAGAAGTGCTCCGCGTGCTCACGCTGTATCGTCGTCGACCCTGAGGGACCAAACGGGCAACGCATGCGGTTGTTCCTCGAACGGCTCGGCGAATCAACGAAGACCCTCGTGCTCGGAGATCCCGATAATCCGAACACGGATGTCTCCCCGGTGATCGACGCGGAAGCCGCGGGGAATATCCGCGGGGCGATCGAATCCGCGAGGACCGAGGGGCTCACCGAACTCGTCGGCGAGAAGGATTTTCCGGCGACCGGGATCGAGAACCTCATCCCGCCGCATGTGTTCACGGGCGTGAGCGAGTCGAGCACGATCTACCAGAAAGAGATCTTCGGCCCCGTCCTCGCCGTCGTGCACGCGGGCGACTTCGAAGAGGCATTGCGTCTCGCTAACGGGCACGCCTACAAGCTCACCGGCGGCGTGTTCACCCGCAAGCCCACGCACATCGAGGACGCCAAACGCGAGTTCCGCGTCGGGAACCTCTACATCAACCGCGGGTGCACGGGTGCGCTCGTCGGACGCCAACCCTTCGGCGGGTTCGGCATGTCCGGCATCGGCTCCAAGGCCGGTGGCCCGGACTACCTCATGCAGTTCGTCGACCCCCGCGCTTGCTGCGAGAACACGATGCGCCGGGGGTTCGCGCCGGAGCTCTAGCTACGACCTATCCGTTGCAGCAACCCGTCGAACCGCAGCACGAGTTCTTTCCGCCGTGCCTCGGTTCCCAGTTGCCCTTGCCGCCTTGGACCAGATCGAGCATTGGCCACACGGCGCAGAAGTCATCGCCCGGGCCGAACGGCATGTCCCCTGTCCGCACGATCGAGCCGTCTGCCTGCTTGTGGAATGCCGACACGCCGGGCCAGGGGTTGCCCTTGTCGTCGGCGTATCCCATCGCCCTGGCAAATCCTGATCCCGCGCCGGAAACGACCGGGTAATCCCATCCCCGTTCTTTCGCGAACGCATTGGCTGTCGCGGGGTCATCGTTTGAGCACAGGGCAAACCCGCAGCGTTCTTGGATGTGGTTCGCGTACCCGATCAGCCCGTCCGCCCACAGCGAGCAGTAGTTGCAGTGCTTGCCCATGTTGTGCACGAGTAGCAGCTCGGCGTTGTCCCCGAAGAGCTCGGAGAGTTTGACGGCGGATCCATCGAGCCGCTTGAGTTCCCAGTCCTCGACCGGTTCGGGCTCCGCCGCCGCGATCGCGTCGCGGAGCTTCTGCTTGGCGTCCATGACTTCTTGGCACAACGACTTGATCTGCTCGTTCATACCACGAGTCTACCCGAGGCAGGCGTTGGTCTGCAAGCGTTAGTCCTGCGAGCGATCGATAAAGCCCGAGAGTTTTCTCGATCGCACGGGGTGCTGGAGCTTGCGGATCGCCTTGGCCTCGACCTG
>JAGQOC010000252.1 GCA_020427745.1 Phycisphaerales bacterium
CGACCTCCAGAACGACCCGGCGGACTTCCCGAAGATGCTCACGCTGCTCGAAGAGCGCAACGCCGACTTCGTGCAAGGAGATCGCTCCGCAGCGCGTGCGCAGGGCGACGCGAAGATCCGCCAGATCGGGTCCTGGGTCGGTCGCAAGTTCCGCTTGTGGCTCCTTGGCGACACGATCCGCGACACCGGGTGCTCGCTGCGGATCATGAAACGCGAGATCGCGCTGCAGCTCCCGCTCGAGTTCAGGGGCATGCACCGGTTCATCCCCGCGACCGCTCGGCACTTGGGGTACACCGTCGTCGAGATGCCCGTCGCCCACCGACCGCGCCACGCGGGCGAGCCCAAGTACGGCATGGGGATCACCAAACGCGCGCTGCCCGGATTGGTCGACTGCTTTGCCGTCCGCTATATGCGCAAACGCCGGCGCCCCGTCACGAGCACCGAGCACACGACCGAGTCATCCCCCGAGGGCACGAACCCATGAAACCCGGACCGGTCATCGCGATGGTGCTGCTCGTGCTGCTGGGTATGTGGCTCGTCCTCCAGCCCACCCTCGCAAGGGGATCGGCGGATCTCGATATCAAGGTCGGCGCGATGGAGATCATGCTCCAACGCGATACCCTGGACGGCTCGCCCGGCTACCGCGTCGCCGCGCCCAAATCCCTCGTGGACTCGGGGTTCATCCCCGCCGATGATCTCGACGCGTTCCTCAACAACCAGATCGAGTCGTGGAACGCCAGGCCGGCCTGGGCTCGCAATCTTCTCGGGTTCTTCAATATCACCAGTTGGGGCACCTTCGGCTGGGTCGCGATCGGGCTCATCGGGCAGGGCGCGTTCTTCGGGCGGATGTTCGTCCAGTGGATTATCTCCGAGCGGTCCCGCGTATCGACCGTCCCCGAGATCTTCTGGTGGTTCAGTTTCCTTGGCGGATTGTGTCTTTTCGTGTACTTTGTCTGGCGTGTCGATATCGTCGGCGTGATCGGGCAGTCCACAGGGGTCGTCATCTACGCTCGCAACCTCAAGCTGATCCACAAAGAAAAACACCGGGCGTGCGCACAAGCCGCCCCCAACCCCGAAGGCTGACCCATGCAGATCTGGCTGGACGCAGAAACAATGGACGCGACGGACTCGATCGAGGGCGCCCTCGACGCCGCACGCGAGCGGGCGGAACAGTCCGGCCGGCTGATTGTCGAGATCCACGCCGACGGCTCCCCGATCCCCGACGCCCTGCTCGACGACCCGCCGAGCGAATCCTGCGGCATCCAGGAACTCCGCTTCGTCACCGTCGATCCCGTCGAGTTCATGGTCCAGACCCTCCGCGACACACGCGAATCGCTGGACGCGACCAAGGCGGAACAGACCGTCGCCGCCGGTCTCATCCAGTCCGGCAAGCTCTCCGAAGCCATCGCCTCGCTCGGGTCGATCCTCGAGGGATGGCAGGCGGCGCGGGATGTCGTCGACCAGCTCAGTGCACTCGCGGAGATTGATCTCGGGTCGCTTGCGATCGACGATACAACCGGCAACGAGTGCATCAACGGGCTCTCGCACACGCTGGGCGAGATCCGCAACGCCGTGACCAACGAGGACTGGTCTTCGCTGGGTGATCTGCTCGAGTACGACCTCGACCAGCAGGCGTCGAACTGGATGTCGCTGGTCGACACGCTGGAGCACAGGGTCGGTAAGTCATAAAGGACACAGTGATCGTTGAGGCACACACCAACCCGATCGACAAGCTCATGGATGACGCGACGCGTGCGCTCATGCGGGGGTCGTATCTGTTGTCCTCGAACATGTGCCTCAACGCGCTGCGGATGGCGAGACAGAAGAACGATTTCGAGCGGATGTCACGGATCGTGCTCCCGCTGCAAGAGTGCCAGCGTTACCTCCGCCAAGAATCCCTCGAAGCGGGCCCGGTCCGTATTGTGACCTGCGCCGAGGATCTCCGCGAGGAGATCACCCCCGGGTGCTATCTGTTCGCGCCGATGCTCGTGGGCGCGGACGCCCGTCAGTTCCGGGCGGCCGCCAACGACGCGGGGATCGGCGTGTTCGTGCTGACCCGAGAGCCGAGAACATCCAAGGGTCTCTGGCCGATGGTCGGCGTGGGCGAGCGTGTGGTCCGTGTGCGGATCGAACCACCAACGAACGCGATCCCTGCAAAGGGTCTGCTCGGGGACAAAGTCGAGGGCACGATCGACCCCGCGTGGTTCTCTGCAGCAAGCGAAGCGATCGGCGACCGGGCGATCATCGACGCACAGAACGCCGGGGAACCCGGGGATCCGCCCGCGTGGATCGTCGATGACTTCCTCGATCGGCTCGACGCGTGCCCGGAGCACGAAAAGTTCCTCCAAGCGCTCGCGGACGCATGCCGCAACGCGATCAACGCGCCCGCACCAACCGAGGAACGCCGGCGTGGGCTGATTCATGACCCTTACGGCTTCTGATCGAGAGAACAACGACCGGTTTCATCCGTCCGCATCGCGGGGCAGCGTCTCGGCGATGTTCTGAATCAGCTCATCGGTCGTCGTGCCTTCCGCGTCTGCCTCGAAGTTCAGCATGATCCGATGACGGAGCGCGGGCAGCATCGCCCATCGGATGTCCTCCGTCGCGACCGCGGCACGCCCATCCAAGAGCGCCCGGCACTTGCCAGCGAGCATGAGCGCCTGTGCCGCTCGAGGCGAGGCACCGAGCGCAACCGACCGATTCACCAGCGGCGTCGCGAATGCGCCCGATGACAACGCGCCCTTCGGGTGCGTCGAGAGCACGCAGCGGATCGCGTAGTCTTGCACCGACGGGGCGACCGCGACGCGACGCACGAGGCGCTGATGAGCGACCAGACGCTCGGCGTTCAGTACCGGATTGATCTTCGGCAGATCGGTGCTGGTCGTGCGGCGGACGATCTCGCCGAGCTCGTCGCGCGACGCGTAGCCCACCTGGAGCTTGAAGAAGAACCGGTCGAGCTGCGCTTCGGGGAGCGGGTAGGTTCCTTCCTGCTCGACAGGGTTCTGCGTCGCGAGCACGAAGAACGGCGCGGGCAGCGGGTGCGTCGTCCCCCCCACCGTCACCGAGTGTTCCTGCATCGCCTCGAGCAACGCGGACTGTGTCTTGGGTGTCGCTCTGTTGATCTCGTCGGCGAGGACAATCTGATTGAAGATCGGCCCGGGCTGGAAACGGAACGATCGACGGATCCGCCCGTGCTCGTCCTCGGTCTCGTCGATGACTGTCGTGCCGGTGATGTCCGCGGGCATCAGGTCGGGCGTGAACTGGATGCGTCCAAACCCGAGATCCACGGCCTGGGCGATCGTGCGCACGAGCAGCGTCTTGCCGATCCCGGGCACACCCTCGAGCAGTGCGTGCCCGCCAACAAAGAGACAAGTCAACGCCTGGTCCACGGCGTCGCGCTGCCCGACAACGACCCGGGCGACCTGCTCACGGACAGCGTTAAAATCGCTGCGGAATCGCTCGGCGGCTTGCTGGACTTGTTCGGGGGTCTGCGGCTCGTTGGCTTCTTCGGTCATCAAGCGGATGGTAGGAAGCCCGAGCCGACGGCATCAAAAATCAGCCAGCCGACCCGGGGATTCCGGATCGGCTGGCTGGAAGAGGCCGCGGTGGGATTCGAACCCACGATTGGCTTTCGCACAGCGGATTTGCAATCCGCTCCCTTAGTCCACTCGGGCACACGGCCATGTGCTCACGCATCGTGCGGGGGTGACGCTACAACCCCCCACGCGGAAGGTCAACTGTGGGCGGATCAAAACCATTCCCCAAAAGACGATATGATCCACGGACCAGGCCGATACCCCGCATATGGACACCCGCATGACCCCCACCACCCAACGAATCACGACGCTCTCCGCTTGTGCACTCTCGATCTTCTCGGCGGGCGGGATCGCCCAACCGAGTGATCCGATGCCCGGAAGCGCCGAGCGGGTCCGCGAGGCCGAGTCCGTGCTCCCGCGAGGGGGGACGAACGAGAGCCCGGTCCTGCCCACCGTGGCGCTCGTGTCCAAGAGTGTTGAGCCGGGGCTGACCGAAGGACACGACTGGGCCAAGTCGCTCTCGGAGTCCCTCGATCGGCGTTCCACCCCTAGGACGCTCGCGGAGGGTACCTTTCTGCTGGATCGACGCGGTGAGTTGGTCCGAGGCCCAAGCGATCGGTTGATCTTTGTGCCGGACAAGCAGGACCGACGCCCCGGTGAGGGGCCGATGCTGATGCTCCCGTGCTCGGTGCTCGACCAGCTCGCACAGTCCTGGACCGGGCAACCCGTCCTGATCCGCGGCGAGGTCTTCCTCTATCACGGCAGGAACTATCTGCTCCCGGCGTGGTTCACGATGGTGTCAGACGCGATCACTTCGAGCGATCCGGAGCTGCCAACAGAAGAAGCGCCCGCACCGGACGACCAAGAGAACCCGGCGATGGACGCGGATGGCTTGGAAGAGCAGCCTGCGACACTCGAGGACGATCCGGAGATCCGGGCGCTGCTTCAAGAACTCGAGAGCGAGCAGCCGACCCAGCCCTCGGCTCCGGGTGCGGCGCACCAGGAACTCACGGGGTCAACTCCGACCGCACCGGCGCGGGCTTCAACAACCGCCTCCGGCATCCGGGAGGGCACGATCCTGATGCGCCGTCGCGGTCGGCTGGATCGCCAAACCGATGGGTCGTGGGCGTTGGTCTTCGACAACGACGAGGCGTCGGAGCTGGGGGCCGAGGCGCTGACCATCCTGCCCTGCCGATTGCTTATGGAGATGGAATCGCTCAGCGCCCGTGACGGCGGGGTCCGTGAGCTGATCGTCTCGGGACGCGTCTACGCGTCTGAGGGGGATGGCTATCTTCTGCCGACGCTGATCCAGCGTGTCCGCCCCGAGGGCATCACGCCGCGTCAGTAAGCGTGAGCCATCGCTCAACTCGTCGAGACGGTGCCCTGCACCGGGCGGTCTTCACGGGCGAGCGGGTTGGTCGGGAAGTGCACGACGCGTTCGCCCTCAACGGGTGAATAACGCGAGCCGTACAACTGAACCCTGCGGTTGGACACCGCCGGCCCGAATCGTTTGACGAGGACCTTGCGCCCGATGACGAGCAGCAGGAGCATCGCGACGCTCGAAGCGAAGAGCTGGAACACCGAGGTCCAACCCATGTACACCATCACGGAGGTGACGATGAGCATCAGCATCCCGGCGGGGATCATCGCCTGCCAACCGAGGGTCATGACCTGGTCGTAGCGGACACGGGGGATGGTCCAGCGGATGAGCATCGCGAGCAGGATGAGCCCGATCACCTTGACGGCGAAGACATTGATCTTGACGAGCACGGCGATGATGCCGACGCTCTCGGGGCTCGTCCACCCGATGCCGGGGATCTGGTACCCGCCGAGAAAGACGAGCGCGAAGAACGCGCACCCGGTCACCAGGTGGGCGTATTCCGCGAGCGGGTAGAGGGCGAACCGCATCGAGGAGTATTCGGTGTGGAAGCCCGCGACGAGTTCCTGCTCGCACTCGGGGTTATCAAACGGGGTGCGGTTTGCCTCGGCGAGCGCACAAATGTAGAACAGCAGCGCCGGGAGCGGGAGCGAGAGGATCAGCCAGCCGTGCTCGACCTGGTGCTGGATGATCTCGTTGGGCATGAAGGAGCCGGCGATGAGGAGTGCGCAGAGGAGGGAGAGCCCGAGGGGGATCTCGTAGGAGATCATCTGCGC
>JAGQOC010000050.1 GCA_020427745.1 Phycisphaerales bacterium
CGGCGCCTTCGTTGATCTCGGCGGCATCGATGGGCTCGTCCACGCCAACGACCTCACCCACGACCGCGTCGGGCACGGCGAGAAAGCCGTCGCCAAGTTCGTCTCCGAGGGACAGAAGGTCAAGGTCCAGATCCTCAAACTCGACTGGGAGAACAACCGGATCGGGCTCGGAATGAAGCAGCTCCAGGCCGATCCGTTCGAGGCCGTTGCGGGCGAGGTCGTCGAGGGCGCCGAGCTCACCGGCAAGGTCACCAAGATCATGGACTTCGGCGCATTCGTCGAGGTCGCCCCCGGCATCGAGGGGCTCGTCCACATCTCCGAACTCGATTGGAAACGCGTCAACGAGGTCACCGATGTCCTCCAGCCCAACGAGATCGTCCAGGTCAAGGTCCTCAAGGTTGATCCCAGCGACCGCAAGATCTCCCTCTCCATCAAGCAGCTCAAAGACCGCCCGGAATCCTCCGGCGGCGGCGGGCAGCGTGGCGGTGGCCGGGGAGGACGCGGCCGCCAAGACATCGACACCCGCACCCCCGAAGAAATCGCCAAGGACGAACGAGCACTCCAGAAGCTCCGCGACCAGGCCAAGAAGCGCGGCAAGATCGGCGGCGGCGGGCTCGGCAGCGCCGGCGGCATGGGCATGGGGCTCGGCGACCTCAAGCTCTGAACGCACAACCGAAGACCAAGCAAGCCCGCGCACGCCGCGGGTTTTTTCATACCCCATATCGCCCGATTTACCCGATATACTGGGCGTATGCCCGATGCTGCTCCCCATCCTGTCCGCGTGCTCGCGATGATGAACCAGAAGGGGGGCGTCGGCAAAACAACCACAACCGTCAACCTCGCCGCCGCGATCGCAGAGCAGGGACGAAGGGTCCTCATCGTCGACCTTGATCCTCAGGCCCACGCCTCGCTGCATGTCGGCGTCGAGGACGATGATCTCCCCACTGTCTACGACCTGCTCCACGAGCCCGAGATGGGTGTGCGTGAGTGCATCCGCGAGATCTCGCCCAACCTGCACATCGTCCCGGCGGAGACCGACCTCGCCGCGGTGGAGACCGAACTCGCCGGGCAGCCCAACCGCAACGCCCGCCTTGCCAAGGCCCTCAGCGACGAGACGCTCGGCTACGAGTTCGTCCTGCTCGACTGCCCCCCCGCGCTCGGGCTGCTGACCCTCAACGCGCTCTCCGCAGCCCAAGAGGTGCTCATCCCCATGCAGGCGCACTTCCTCGCGCTGCAGGGCGTGAGCAAGCTGCTCGAAACCGTCGGGCTCGTCCGCGACCAGCTCAACCCCATCCTCCGTGTCGCGGGCATCGTGCTGTGCATGCACGACGCGCAGACCTCGCACTCCAAGGAGGTTGTCGCGGATCTCGAGCGGTTCTTCGAGTCCCAGCGATCCACCAAAACCGCCTGGTCCTCGGCCCGCGTGTACCGCCCACCGATCCGGCGCAACATCAAGCTCGCCGAGTGCCCCAGCTTCGGGCAATCAATCTTCGATTATGCTCCGTGGGCTCCCGGTGCCGTGGACTATCGCAAGCTCGCCGAAACGATCGTCGCCGAGTGGGACCGGGCGCTCGCCGCGGCCAAGGCGTCCGACCTCTCGGAAGCGGAGATCCGCGTGCTCCGCGGATCGCTCTCATCCAAGCCCCACGCTCGCGTTGAATAGCCCATGAAGCCCCGCACTCTTTTCCGTGTCGTGTGGATTCTCTACGCCCTCGCGTTGCTGACCGCGACACACTGGCCCGGGCTCGCTGTGCCCAAGGGACCCATCTCGCGGATGGACCTCGTCATCCACGCGATCGCCTTCGCCGGCTGGACCCTCCTGCTGTTCTTCACCGCGTGGATCACCCCGGGCTGCACCACCCGCCGGATCATCTGGACCGCGGTGGTCGCGATCATCTTTGCCGCGTTCGACGAGCTCACCCAGCCGCTCTTCACCCGCACCGCGGACTGGACCGACTACGCCGCGGACTCCGCGGGCATCGTCCTCATGTCACTGCTGCTCCTCGCGTGGACATCTGTGGCGGATCGGGGCAAAAACACCCGATCCGAGGGGTTGTGAGCGAACCCGAACCCGCCAATCCGTCCACGACCCACGACGCCGAGATCGGCAGCGCCACGCGGACCGTCGCCGGGCTCACGCTTGTCAGCCGTGTGCTCGGGCTCGCGCGTGACCTTGTGACTGTCCGCGTGTTCGGCGACACCGCCGTGGGTTCCGCGTTCGCCGCCGCCTTCGCGATCCCCAACATGTTCCGGCGGCTCTTCGGCGAGGGTGCCCTCTCCGCCGCCTTCATCCCCGAGTACACCCGCCTCGCCGACAGCGATCGGGACGAGGCAGACGCGTTCGCATCGCTCACGATCGCGATGCTCGCACTCGTCACGGGTACCCTCACCGTGCTCATCGAGCTCGGATTGCTCGCGGTGATCCTGCTCTCGTCCGATGCGCCCGAGCGTGTGTATTCGCTCAAGCTCGTGATGGTGATGATGCCGTTCATGCCACTGATCTGTGTCGCCGCGATCCTCGGCGGGATGCTCCAGTCCCACAGCCGCTTCGGTCCCTGGGCGGCGGCGCCGATCCTGCTCAATCTGTGCATCATTGCCGCCGCGCTGCCGTACTTCCTGGTCGACGGCGCGGACGCACGCGTGTGGGCGTACCCGATCGGGATAGCGGCGGTGTTCTCCGCGTTGCTCCAGGTCCTCTGGTCGATGCACGCGCTGCGTGGTCTGGTCCGCTGGACCAGGCTCGTTTCGAGCGCACGCCAACGCACGCACGCGATGCTCAAACGCATGATCCCGGTCATCATCGGGCTCGGCACACTCCAGCTCAACAGCTTCGCCGACACATTAATCGCGATGTACCCCAACTGGTTCGGCGGCACACTCTTGGGACACGAATACCCGCTCGATGACTCCTCGAACGCGATCCTCTTCTATGCCCAGCGTCTCTACCAGTTCCCGCTCGGCGTGTTCGGGATCGCCGTCGCGACCGCGGCGTTCCCGACCCTCTCACGCCACGCGAACAACCCGGACGCGTTCGCCTCGACACTCCGGCGCGGGATCCGCCTGAGCCTCTACATCGGGATCCCCGCGACGATCGGGCTCTGGATTGTCCGCACGCCCATGATCGAGACCCTCTACGGGCACGGCGGGTTCTCCGAAGTCGGCGTCCAACGCGCCTCCATCGTCCTCGCGGGCTACAGCGTCGCGATCTGGGCCTACTCGCTCAACCAGCTCTTCACCCGCTCGTTCTACGCAACGGGCAACACCCGCACACCCATGACCATCGCGATCGGGGCCGTGCTCCTGAATCTCACCCTGAACCTCACCCTGATCTGGCGGTTCCGCGAGGCGGGGCTCGCGTTCTCCACCGCAATCAGTGCCGTCGCCCAATCGGTTGTCCTCGCGTTCGCATCTCGTCGGCTCCTCGCGGGCCGGCCCCTGCTCGACCGTGACCTCCGGCGGGGAATATCCCGCATCCTCGTCGGGTGTGTGATCATGGGCTCGGCGACCTTCGGCGTTGTTTGGGTCATGGGAAAACCCGCCTCCTGGGCCCAGAATGCCGGTACACTCGGGGCCGCCACGCTTGTTGGTGCAGCGGTCTACGGCGTTTGGTCGATATCCACGCGGATGCCCGAGCTCCGCTGGCTGCTCGCCCGGACTACGAACGCCGGGGGCACAACGAAGGAACACACCGATGAACAGCACACTCCGTAAGCCAACCAAAGCCAAGATCCTGATCCTCGGTGCTCTCGCCGCCGTCTCGCTGGCGCTGAGCGCCTGCAACACCGTCTCGGGCGTAGGCAAGGACATCCAGGAGATGTCGGAGAACACCAAGAACGCGATCGAGAACTGATCGATGCCTCCCCCGATCCCGCTTGAGGGGAAACCGGTCATCATCACCGGCGCCTCGTCCGGGATCGGGGCCGCGACCGCGATCTCGTGCGCCCGAGCGGGTATGCCCGTCACCCTCTTCGCGCGACGGGCGGACAGGCTTGATGCTGTCGCGGAGCGGATCCGAACCCAGGGCGGGACGGCGCTGTGCATCGCCGGCGATGTCGCCGACCCCGAAGCCCCAGCGGAACTCATCGCGAAGACCGAAGAACACTTCGCCCCGCTCTACAGCGTGATCGCCAACGCCGGCTACGGCATGGAATGCGCAACGAGCACGATGCCAATTGACCAGATCCGTGCACTGTTCGAGGTCAACTTCTTTGGATCACTCATGCTTGTGCAGCCCGCGATCGAGCGGTTCCGTGCGCACGGAGCGGGGCATGCGTTGATGGTGTCGAGCTGTCTGAGCAAGCTCTCGATGCCCTACTACGCGTGCTACTGCGCGACCAAGAGCGCCCAGGACATGTACTGCCGATCGATGCGTCTGGAGCTTGAATCTGAGGGGATCCGCGTGTCCTCGGTCCACCCGATCGGCACGAAAACAGAGTTTTTTCAGACCGCCGACGAGAACTCAGAGAAAGGGCTCCGTGTGTCCTCGACGCGGAACGGACGATTCATGCAGCCGCCCGAGCGGGTCGCGGACGCGATCGTTCGTTGTCTGCGAAAGCCCAAGGGTGAGGTCTGGACGAGCCTGCCGACGCGTCTCGCGCTCGCCGCCGGGATCGCGATGCCCGGTGTCGCCGATCGGCTGCTCGCCCGAGCCCTGCGCAGACGCATGGGCGGCTAGATTCGCCGGACAAGCACAACGCAGTGGACCTCGATCGCGCGTTGCTCGCCGACGGCGTCGACCCCCTCGTGGGTCTTGCCCTTCACATTCACCCGCGATACCCCCACGCCGAGGAGCCCCGCGATGTGCGCACGGATCGCGTCCTTGTGTGCCGAGAGCTTGGGCTTCTGACAGATCACGGTCGCGTCGAGGTTGCCGATGCAGTACCCCGCCGCCGCGAGCCTTCGGCACGCCTCGGCGAGGAACACACGCGAGTCCTGCCCTTCATGGGCGGAGTCCGAGTCGGGGAAGAGCTGCCCGATATCGGGTTCGCCGATGGATCCAAGGATCGCGTCGGTGATCGCGTGGAGGAGCGCGTCGCCATCAGAGTGACCGATCGGCCCGCGATCGTAGTCGATCCGCACCCCACCGAGAATGAAAGGACGCCCATCCCCTTGGGGTGCAACGGGTTCCAAACGGTGCAGGTCGTAGCCGTGCCCAACACGGAACGGCGGGGCATCCGGGCCGCCCCCCATGGGCTCGGCGCCCGGGGAACGCAGATATGCGGGGATGTGGGGGTTTGAAGCTGCAGACATCGCGGGATCTTACCGATAACTTGGGGGTGTGCTCTGCGTCCACGAAGACGGCTAGAGTGTATGGTACGGAACCCCACACGCGACGCGTTTGGGGCACGAAGATCGACCAAACGGTGAACATCCCCAGCGGATGTGGAGTATGTGAGCTATGAGAACCCCCCGACCGAACCGTGCCCTCACCCGCGTGCTGACGCTCGGCGGAGCCCTCTTGGGTGCCGCGGCCCTCAACGGGTGCGTGATGAAGAACCTCGTCACCAACTCCCCGAGCGGACAGATGCGATCGCGGGACGCGTTTACCTATCAGTCCACACCGTTCGAGCCGCTGAGCGTGACGCTGTACGACAACCGCGACAAGGAGCCGCTGTGGACCGTGGATGTCCCGGTGGGCAAGAAGGTGACGATCCGGTTCCTCGAGAACCGCTCGGAGGGCGCGACCGCTCGCCGTCCGGACATCATGCAGTGGGAGATCTACGACGACACGATGCGCCGCTCGAGCCTGTCGAGCACGATGGCCGTGCCCGGCGCCGAGTCGCGTCTGCTCAAGGTCACCCTCCGCGACGGGCCCGAGTACCCCGTCGAGCTCGAACCCGCCCCGTCCTTCCCGGACCCCGCCCGCCAGTGGGATCCGGTCCAGCAGCGGAAGTTCCGGGGCGTCTCGACCGACCAGACACGCTCGGGCACCTACTACGCCGACTGAGCGCACAGAACAAACCCAACGAGAAACGCGGGGCGTATGCCCCGTGTTTTTTTATCAATATCGCCCGAGTTACTCGGCGTCGAGCCCGTCGTTACCGCTCCCGACATACACGACATAGTCCGCGATGTTCAGGTCTTCCTCAACGACTGCCTGATCAACACGATCGAGCATGTTGATCGTCACGATCCGCTCACCGGGCTGATACATCTCGCGGAGGTCGTCGATCAGCCCGGACCCGCCGGGCTCGGACCCGAACTGGATATGGAAGTAGCCGACGACATGAACGACGGGGCTGCCGAGCAACCCGGCGCGGGCGATGCTGGTTGCCATGGTGCGGTCCCAGAGCGCCTGAGAACGGAAGAAGCCCTTCATCATCTCGTCGCCGCCGTGGGCCGCCATGCCGCCCATTGCGTCGTAGAAACGCTCGTGGTAGGCGCTTTCTGTGCGGAGCGTGAGCGGGATATCGAACAGCGATCGCTGGACAGGCGTGAGTGATCTCAGCGTTTCGTAGCCCTGGGTGCGTGCGAGCTTGGTGTACCGCCTCGGCGCGTTGGACGCGATGACGGGGCGTGATGCCTGCTTGGCGGCCATGACCATCCGCTCATGCCCGAGCGGGTTGTTCGATTCGGTCCGGTTGGCGGCCTTGAGGAACCCATCGCGATCCGTCACGCCGCCGAGATAATCATCGAGCGCGATCTGCTCGTCTCGCTCGTAGAACTCCATCGAGAGCAGCGCCCGCGGGTTCTCCGTCAGGATGTCCTCGAACAGATCCGCGGCGACAGCGAGACCCAGCTCGTGCCCGTGCATCTCCCCGATCAGGACTGCCCTGGACGATGCCATGTCCGCGACGACGCTGTTCCAGTCCGCCACCCCCGAGCCGTCGCCGTGACGGATGGTCACAGCGCGTCCGTCGATCGCGGGCGTTGTCATCGCGCCGGCGTCGGAGCGTTGGTTGCTCGCCGAGCACCCGAGCATGCTCAGCGTACCCGCGAGTACCAGAAATGTTCCGAGTGTTCTGTTCCTCATGCCGATGCTCCCTGGAGTTCCTTGAGTTCGCCCATCGCTTCATCAACAACGGGCGCGCCTCTGGGTCGCGTGCCCATACGCATGTCGATGACCAGACTGAACAGAATAGGCACGAGCAGGAGCGTGAAGAAGGTCGAGACGAGGAGCCCGCCGACCACGACGGAACCGATCCCGCGGTACATCTCGCTGCCCGACCCCGGGACAAGCACGAGCGGGAGCATGCCCCCGACGCTGGTGAGCACGGACATAAAGATCGGTCGGATACGGGTTTTGACGGACTCAACGATCGCGTCGTTCGCGGTCATGGGCGGGTAGCCCGGCTCGCCCCGCATGAAGTTGAGCGCCTGATGCACGAGCAGGATCGCGTTGTTGACAACGACACCAATAAGGATGACGAACCCGAGCATCGTCAGCACATCGAGCTGCTGCGGCGCCTTGGTGGGGTCCATGAGCGACCACTTGTGGACGATCGCGAGCCCGCCGAACCCGCCGACGACGGCGAGCGGGACGGAGAACATGATCACGAGCGGGTAGAGGAAGCTCTCGAACAACGCACACATCAGGAGATAGGTCACGGCGAGCGCCCAGACCATCCGTGCGGTCATGAGCTGCGGCTGTGTGATCCCGGCCCATGCCATCGCGGCAAGGAGCAATCCGATGAGCATCACACCGACGATGCCATAGAACACACGGGGGTTCTTGTCGCGTGTCCCGCGGACGAGCACGACCACGCCGGCGATGGCGCAGACAATGAGAATCACGATCGCCGACAAGAACCCGGTGCGTCTGTCGCCGGCGGTGGGCACGGATTTCTGGCCCATCAGCGACGCCTGGACCTCTTCGAGGTCCGCGGCGCTCCCCTCCAGCCGCACACGCATGGTGCGATCGATCATCCCCGCCTGCCGGGCGGCATCGATCACATTCGACTGGATCCAGCTCATCGCTTCCTGCAGCGGCATGTCCTCGGGCGGTGTCACAGAGATCGACACGCTCGGGAGTTCCTCGATCCGCTGGATCTCCTGCGGCGAGAGTCCCGGAACGAAATGGACAACGCTTGAGACCGGGACCACAGGGCCACGCGGGGTCGCGATGGGGATGTCGGCGAGCTGCTCCATGTTCGCCAGCGCCCCGCCCTCGGGGAGCACGACGAGGTCGATGGTCTCGGAGCCCTCGCGGTAATCGCCGACGAACGCGCCGTCGAAGAGCCCGCGGATCGCGACACCGAGCCCCTCGGTAGTGAGTCCGAGCTCGCGGCCGTGGTCGTTGAGGACGACCTGCATCTCTTGCTGTTCGAGGGTGAAGTTCGACGGGCTGGGCGAGACTTTGCCGTAGCCGAACTCCGCGGCGACGGTGTTGAGCATCATGGTCGCGGCGGCGTTGACACGGTCGAGCTGGGGCCCCGAGACCTCGATGCTGATACCGCCCGAGCCGTTCAGCCCGCCGAAGAGCGAGGACTGCCGCGCGCCGCCGTAGGCGTCGGGGATATCGCCCATCGCGCTGGTGAGCAGGTGTCCCACCGGGATCACGACCTGCTCGTCCTGCGAGGTCGCGCCGACGAAGAGCCCGGTGCCGAACGCGCCGATGAAGAAGTTCTCCAGCGGGACGGGCTCGAACTCCTGGGTAACGCCGGGGACGATCGCGATCTTGGGGAGGCCCTTGTAGGTCGACGGATCGTTGATGTCCGCGACGGCGTAGGGATAGATGCGTTGCTCGATGCGCTCAGCGATTTTTTCGCGTTGCTCGACGCTCAGGCCTGGGGGGATGAGCATGCCGCCGAAGACGAGATTGCGGTTCCCAGCGGGGAGGTAATCCATCGGGGGCATCAGGAGCAACGCGCCGTAGATGCTTGCTCCGGTCATGAGGAGAATGATCGCGGGGCGGAGCGTCCACGAGCGCCACCCGCTGATGAGCCAGCGGATGCACCAGCCGAGGAAAGCCACGCTCTTGCCAGCGAGCGGCACGAGCCCGAACATCGATCCGAGCAACCGGCGGACGGGGCCCGGCTTGGCGCTCGCGGGCTTGATAAAGCGCGAGCACGCGACCGGGATCACCACGACCGAGACGAGCAGCGAGATCGACACCGAAGCGACGATCGCGATAGAGATATCACGGAAGAGCTGCCCCGCGGTTTCCTGGATCGTCAGCACGGGGATAAAGACCGCGACGGTCGTGAGGGTTGAGGCGAGGATCGCCCCCCAGACCTCCTTGCCACCACGCCAGGACGCGACGATCGGTGATTCGCCCATCGTGATGCGCCGGTCGATGTTCTCGAGGACGACGATGCCGTTGTCGACGACCATGCCGACGGCGAACGCGAGCCCAGCGAGGGAGACAATGTTGAGCGATCGCCCGAGCACGAGGAGGACCAAGAAGGTTCCGATGACAGAGACAGGGATCGCGATCGCGATAATCGCGGTCGCGCGCCAGGAGCGGAGGAAGAGCAGGAGGACGATCATCGCGAGGATGCCTCCGACCCAGAGGTTCTGGGTGACCAGCGAGATCGCGGAGGTGATGTAGACGGTCTCGTCGTAGACCTGACGCATCCGGAGATCCGGCCCGACCGCGCCGTTGCTGGAGTATCCGCCGATGTTGGGAAGGATCGTGCTCTTCACCTCATCGAGACGCACGCGGAGCTCGTCCATGATCTCGATGACATTCGCGTCACCCTTGCGGATGACATTGACCGCGATCGCCGGACGAGCGAGCGAGCGGATGTAGCCGGTGCGTTTGGCGTAACCGATCTGGACATCAGCAACATCGCGGACGAAGACGGGCTTGCCGTCGCGGTAGGCGACCACCGTATCGAGAATGGACTCGGGGGAGTCGAACTGGCCGAGCAGGCGGACGATGTAGTCGCGTTTCCCCTCAGCGATCGAGCCCGCGGAGACATTGCGGTTCTCGCCCCGCAGCGCGTTGACGACATCGATGTGGTTCAGCCCGCGCTGGGCGAGCGCCGACGCATCGGTAAAGACTTTCGCCTCGCGTTCACGCCCACCGAAGACATTGACGCGTGCAACGCCGTCGATGCGTTCGAGGTAGG